>NZ_JADYXH010000015.1:0-93563 GCF_015864395.1 Pseudoalteromonas sp. SWYJZ12 | reverse complement strand
ATTTAACTCTCTGAGTAGTTCGTGCCTCGCTATGCGTTGGCGTTTCCCGTCTCAGTGGGGTCGCATTATAGGGAGATCCGAAAACAGATCAACCCTTTTTTGAAGAAAACTTGAAATAAAGTGCTGTTCGCTGAGTATTTGAGCTAAACGCTCAAAAACACAACTAAACTACCATTATTAATAGGTTCATAGAGCTATCTGAAATGAAAGTTGTGGCAACTACTAACGGGTAGAGACATATTTCGATCATCGATCCGGAAAAAACAACCAATAGAGCAAGAGTCGTATTCCTATAATCATTTAAATTAATCAAAAGCTGAGAATTAAATTGATCAGCCTATGTTTAATAATAGTTTTACATATTTTAGGAGGAAGTTTACTTAGGCCGTAATGGTTAACTTTACTCTGAGGTTCTTAGTACCGGTATATTTATAAGAGTACGCACGTTATATCTTTTAATCAGCTCTATAAGTAGAAACTTCGTTAGGGATTGCTCTAATTGTAGCTCAATTCGCGGCGGTATTATTAATAGCTGTAAATCACAATATATAGTGGAAATGCTCTTTAACTAGAATCTGATAGGCTATTTTGAATGAATGGTAAATAAAGAGTAATTAGGTAGAGCTATTAAAGCAGCTGTCAAAACAACTTATCAATTCAGAATCTATGAGTCATTGCCCATAATAGAAAGTAATTACTGGTTCATATAGTTTGACAAATTTTAGGCAAGAAAAAGCCGAGCATAGGCTCGGCTTTTAGGTTTCTTTAAGACTTACTCTGCAGACTGTGCGTCTTCTTGAACTGCTTCGCTAGTCGCTGGGCGACCAACTAGTTCAATATAAGCCATTGGTGCATTATCACCAGTACGGAAGCCACACTTAAGAATACGAGTGTAACCACCTGGACGATCCGCGTTACGTGGACCGATTTCACTGAATAATTTACCAACAACTTCATTATCACGCGTGCGAGCAAACGCTAAACGGCGATTTGCTACACTGTCAGTCTTAGCCAGTGTGATTAAAGGTTCAATTACACGACGTAACTCTTTCGCTTTAGGCAAAGTAGTTTTGATGATTTCATGTTTCACCAAAGAACCTGCCATATTGCTAAACATCGCTTTACGATGGCTACTGTTACGGTTTAATTGACGACCACTCTTACGATGGCGCATGACCCTATCCTTCTAACTAAACTAATATAGTGATTTAGATTATTCAGCTAAACTTGCAGGTGGCCAATTTTCTAGGCGCATGCCCAGAGAAAGTCCACGTGAAGCTAGCACGTCTTTAATTTCAGTTAGAGACTTCTTACCTAAATTAGGTGTTTTAAGAAGCTCAACTTCAGTGCGCTGAACTAAATCACCGATATATTGAATTTGCTCGGCTTTCAAACAATTTGCTGAGCGTACTGTTAATTCAAGGTCATCAACTGGACGAAGTAGAATAGGATCGAATTCTGGCTTCTCTTCTTTCTCTTCTGGCTCAGTTACATCACGTAAATCTACGAATGCATCTAATTGCTCAGCTAAGATAGTAGACGCACGGCGGATCGCTTCTTCTGGATCTAAAGTGCCGTTTGTTTCCATATCAATGATTAACTTGTCTAAATCTGTACGTTGCTCAACTCGAGCTGATTCAACCGAGTACGCAATACGTTCAACTGGGCTAAATGATGCATCAAGCAACAATCTACCAATTGGACGCTCATCGTCATCAGAGGATAAACGACTAGATGCCGGCACATAACCACGACCACGTTCAACACGAATACGCATGCTGATCTCGCTGTTATTTGTAGTTAAATTACAAATAACGTGATCTGGATTAGCAATTGTTACATCGCCATCGTGCTGAATATCAGCCGCAGTAACAGGGCCTACACCAGATTTAGTCAGGGTCAGAAAAACTTCATCTTTGCCTTCTAACGTTACTGCTAAACCTTTAAGGTTTAATAGTATTTCAATGATGTCTTCTTGAACGCCTTCTTTCGCGCTGTACTCATGTAATACACCGTCGATTTCAACTTCAGTTACTGCACATCCAGGCATAGATGAAAGTAATATACGGCGTAAAGCATTACCCAGAGTATGGCCAAAGCCACGCTCTAATGGTTCTAAAACTATTTTAGAACGCGTTGGGTTGATAGCGTCGATGTCGACTAACCTTGGTTTTAGAAATTCTGTAACAGAACCCTGCATTTTATCCTCTCTTAACTCTTAACTTTACTTAGAGTAAAGTTCGACGATTAGTTGTTCATTAATGTCCGCAGACAGGTCTGAACGCTCAGGTAGACGCTTAAAGCTGCCTTCCAATTTCTTACCGTCAACTTCAACCCAAGTCGGCTTTTCACGTTGCTCAGCCAACTCTAGAGCAGCGATGATACGTGCTTGTGTCTTAGACTTCTCACGGATTACAACAGTATCTTCTGGAGTAATTACGTATGAAGGAATGTTCACAACACGACCATTAACTAAAATCGCTTTATGGCTTACTAACTGACGTGCTTCTGCACGTGTGCTAGCAAAACCCATGCGATATACAACATTGTCTAAACGTTGCTCTAAAAGCTGTAACAAGTTTTCACCTGTATTACCTTTAAGGCGAGCAGCTTCTTTGTAGTAGTTACGGAATTGCTTTTCTAATACACCGTATATACGACGTACTTTTTGCTTTTCACGTAATTGTAAACCGTAATCAGATAAACGACCTTTACGGGCGCCGTGCTGACCAGGTGCAGTCTCAAGTTTACACTTAGAGTCGATAGCTCTTACGCCGCTCTTAAGGAACAGGTCAGTACCTTCACGACGACTCAGCTTGAGCTTAGGGCCCAAATATCTTGCCATGTTATTTCTCCTAACCTATTGTTAAACGCGACGTTTCTTCGGTGGACGACAACCATTATGTGGTATAGGCGTCACGTCAGTAATGTTGGTAATACGGTAACCAGCAGCATTCAAAGCACGTACAGCAGATTCACGACCTGGACCTGGACCTTTGATGAAAACTTCTAGATTTTTTAAACCGTATTCTTGAGCAGCAGTACCTGCACGCTCTGCAGCAACCTGAGCAGCAAATGGTGTAGATTTACGTGAACCACGGAAACCTGAACCACCGGCAGTAGCCCATGATAGTGCATTACCTTGACGGTCGGTAATCGTTACAATAGTGTTGTTGAAAGACGCATGAACATGAGCCATACCATCAGCAACTTGTTTTTTAACCTTTTTACGACGAATTGGTGTCTTAGCCATAATACTATCCCCTTATCGCTTAATAGGCTTACGAGGACCCTTGCGGGTGCGCGCGTTAGTCTTAGTTCTTTGACCACGTAGTGGTAAAGAGCGACGGTGACGTAGGCCACGATAACAACCAAGGTCCATAAGGCGCTTGATATTTAAAGTAACTTCACGACGAAGATCACCTTCAACAGTGTACTTGCCAACTGCATCACGCAGTACGTCAAGAATTTCGTCTGAAAGTTCACCGATTTTTGTGGTTTCGGCGATACCAGTCGCTACTAAGATAGCCTTAGAGCGAGTCTTACCTATGCCATAAATAGCTGTTAAACCAATAACTGCATGTTTATGATCAGGGACGTTAATGCCAGCAATACGGGCCACTAACACATCTCCTATATTCGAATTTGGTAATCATCTGTTTGAAAAGCCCGTAAGGATACTCAAACGAAGACCAAATTACTACTAAAAACACAGGCCGAGAGAACTCAGCCTGCACGCTGTTTACTTAACCTTGCCTTTGCTTATGCTTAGGCTCACTGCAAATTACGCGTACTACACCAGCACGTTTAATAACTTTACAGTTACGGCATATTTTCTTAACGGAAGCACGTACTTTCATTGCTCAACTCCGTAAACTGACCTTATCGACCGTAGCCTTTAAGGTTCGCTTTTTTCAGCACAGAATCATACTGATGAGACATCAGGTGAGTCTGTACTTGTGCCATAAAGTCCATGATCACTACAACGATAATCAAAACTGATGTACCGCCGAAGTAGAATGGCGTTTGCCACGCCATCGTCATGAATTCAGGCACCAGACAGATAAAGGTTATATACAAAGCACCTGCCAATGTCAGGCGTGTCATCACTTTATCAATGTATTTAGATGTCTGCTCACCTGGACGAATACCTGGGATAAATGCGCCAGATTTCTTAAGGTTATCTGCTGTTTCACGTGGGTTAAAAACCAACGCTGTGTAGAAAAAGCAGAAGAAGATAATAGCCGCAGCTAAAACAAGTGAGTACAACGGTTGACCTGGGGTCAACGTAGTAGCAACAGCTTGTAATACATCAGCGACTGGACCTTCACCTTGGCCGAACCAGCTAGCAATTGTACCAGGGAACAGAATTATACTGCTAGCGAAGATTGGTGGAATAACACCCGCCATATTTACTTTTAGTGGTAAATGCGTGCTTTGAGCAGCAAATACTTGACGACCTTGTTGGCGTTTAGCGTAGTTAACAACAATACGACGTTGTCCACGTTCGAAAAACACTACAAGATAAGTAACAGCGAATACGATTACCGCAACCATCAACAGTACAAAAACATTCAAATCACCTTGGCGCGCCATTTCGACTGTCGAACCAATAGCAGACGGCAAGTTAGCTACAATACCAACAAATATTAGAACAGAGATACCGTTACCGATACCGCGCTCTGTTATTTGTTCACCCAACCACATAAGGAACATAGTACCAGTTACTAAACTCACCACTGCGGTGAAATAGAAACCCATACCAGGGTTAACAACTAACCCCTCCATCATGCCCGGTAAGCTAGAAGCAATACCGATTGATTGAATAGTAGCTAGCACAAGCGTGCCATAGCGTGTGTACTGGCTAATTTTTTTACGCCCTTGCTCACCTTCTTTCTTAAGCTCTATAAACGGAGGATACATATGCGTTAATAGTTGCGTAATAATCGAAGCCGAGATATACGGCATAATACCCAGTGCTAACACTGAAGCTCGCTCAAGTGCACCACCACTGAACATGTTGAACATCTCAACAATGGTGCCCTTTTGTTGCTCGAAGAAATCGGCAAGTACAGCGGCGTCAATCCCAGGGATCGGCACAAATGAACCTAGACGGTAAATTATGATAGCACCCAATACGAAGAGTAATCGGCGCTTCAATTCCGAAAGTCCACCTTGTGCACTTTTTGTATCTTGACCTGGTTTAGCCATTAGTACTTCCTTAGTCTTCTACCTTGCCTCCGGCAGCTTCAATAGCTTCGCGAGCACCTTTAGAGGCTTTAAGGCCTTTAACGGTAACAGCGCGTGAAACTTCGCCAGATTTAACAACTTTAACGAAAAGAACGTTCTTTTTAACTAGACCAGCTGCTTGTAACGCGCTTAGGTCTACCACATCGCCTTCTACTTTAGCGATTTCAAAAAGGTTTATTTCTGCAGATACTAAAGATTTGCGAGAAGTAAAACCAAATTTAGGTAGACGACGTTGCATAGGCATTTGACCGCCTTCAAAACCAACGCGTACTTTGCCGCCAGAACGTGATTTTTGACCTTTGTGACCACGGCCGCCAGTCTTACCTAGACCAGAACCGATACCACGACCAACACGTTTTGGAGCAGTTTTTGAACCTGCAGCAGGTGAAAGTGTATTCAAATGCATCGAATTAACCCTCTACCTTAACCATGTAAGAAACCTTGTTTATCATACCACGTACACATGCTGTGTCTTCTAACTCAACAGTGTGGTTGATACGACGTAAACCAAGACCGCGTAATGTAGCTTTATGTTTCGGTAAACGACCGATAGAGCTTTTTACTTGTGTTACTTTTACAGTTTGATTTGCCATGGTTACCCCAGTATTTCGTCTACGCGAAGGCCACGTTTAGCAGCGATTGACTGTGGAGAATTCATATTCTCAAGAGCCGAAATCGTTGCACGTACCACGTTGATCGGGTTAGTAGAACCGTAACATTTAGAAAGTACGTTCTGCACACCAGTAACTTCTAGTACTGCACGCATAGCACCACCTGCAATGATACCAGTACCTTCAGATGCTGGTTTCATGAACACTAGTGAGCCAGCATGACGTCCCTTAACAGGATGCTGTAATGTGTTGCCATTTAGGTCTACGTTGATCATGTTACGACGTGCTTTTTCCATTGCTTTTTGAATAGCAGCTGGAACTTCACGTGCTTTACCATAACCGAAACCTACTTTACCTGCGCCATCACCAACTACAGTTAGTGCAGTAAAGCTAAAGATACGACCACCTTTAACTACTTTAGACACACGGTTCACCGCGATTAGCTTTTCAGCTAGATCAGGCTGTTGTTGCTTTGCTTCTACGTTAGCCATAGTCTACTCCTAGAATTGCAAACCGGCTTCACGCGCAGCATCAGCTAGCGCCTTCACACGGCCGTGATATTTAAAGCCACTGCGATCAAAAGCAATCTTTTCGATGCCTTTGTCAGCCGCACGTTCAGCAACCGCTTTGCCAACTGCTTGCGCAGCTTCAACGTTACCGGTGCCTTTAACTGTTTCGCTAATAGCCTTTTCAACAGTAGAAGCAGCAGCCAGTACATTACCCTCAGCATTTACTACTTGAGCGTATATGTGACGTGGCGTGCGGTGGATAACAAGACGCGTTGTGCCTTGTTCAATATAATTTCTACGAGTGCGTTTAGCACGACGTAGACGAGCTGTTTTTTTATCCATCGTCTTACCTTACTTCTTCTTAGCCTCTTTACGGCGTACATTCTCATCTGAATAACGAACACCCTTACCTTTATAAGGCTCAGGTTTACGGTATGCACGAATGTTAGCAGCTGTTTGACCAACTAACTGCTTGTCTACGCCCTTAACTAGAACTTCTGTTTGGCTTGGAGTTTCAATCGTAATTCCTTCAGGAACTGCGAAATTAACTGGGTGTGAGAAGCCAAGAGTTAAATCTAATGTTTTACCCTTAGCTGCAGCACGGTAACCCACGCCTACTAACTGAAGTTTCTTCTCGTAACCTTCATGCGTACCAACAACCATGTTGTTGATTAGAGCGCGAGCAGTACCTGCTTGAGCCCATGCATTAGCTACGCCATCACGAGGTAAAGTAGTAATAACGTTGTCATTAACTTGTACTTCAACAGCGTTGTTGATAGTACGAGTAAGTTCACCGTTTTTGCCTTTAACTGTGATTTCCTGGCCTTTTAATGTAACTTCTACACCGGCAGGAACAGTAATTGGTGCCTTTGCTATGCGAGACATAGTTCCCCTCCGATTAAGCTACAAAACCAATGATTTCACCACCAACACCAGCACTACGTGCTGTGCGGTCTGTCATTAGGCCTTTAGAAGTTGATACGATAGCGATACCAAGACCACCCATTACCTTAGGTAATTGGTCACGTTTCTTATAGATACGTAGACCAGGGCGACTTACACGCTGGATATTTTCAATTACAGCTTTGCCTTCGAAGTACTTCAACTCGATAGAAAGCTCAGGTTTAGTTTCACCGTTAACGGCGAAATCTACGATATAACCTTCGTCTTTTAGTACTTTAGCTAATGCTACTTTCAGCTTTGAAGTTGGCATCGTTACAGATACTTTCTTCGCTGATTGACCGTTACGAATTCGTGTAAACAAATCCGCGATAGGATCTTGCAAGCTCATAGTCTTACTCCCATGATTCTATTACCAGCTAGCCTTTTTAAGGCCAGGAATTTCACCGCGCATAGCTGCTTCGCGAACTTTAATACGGCTCATGCCGAATTTGCGAAGGAAACCATGTGGGCGGCCCGTAATGTTACAACGATTACGTTGACGTGCAGGGCTAGAATCACGAGGTAAAGCTTGTAGCTTAAGTACCGCGTCCCAACGATCATCTTCAGATGTGTTAACATCACTGATGATAGCTTTTAGTGCCGCGCGCTTTTCAGCGAACTGAGCAACTAGTTTTGTGCGCTTTGCTTCGCGCGCTTTCATAGAATTCTTTGCCATAACCCTACCCTTATTTCTTAAATGGGAAGTTAAACGCTTCTAACAACGCACGGCCTTCCTCATCAGATTTCGCAGAAGTAGTGATAGTAATATCCATACCGCGTACACGGTCTACTTTATCGTAATCGATTTCTGGGAAGATGATTTGTTCACGTACGCCCATGCTGTAGTTGCCACGTCCATCAAAAGACTTAGCACTTACGCCACGGAAGTCACGAATACGTGGGATAGCGATTGATACCAAACGCTCAAAAAAGTCCCACATACGCTCGCCGCGTAGGGTTACTTTACAACCAATCGGGTAACCTTCACGCACTTTGAAGCCAGCAACAGATTTGCGTGCTTTAGTGATTAGAGGTTTCTGACCAGAGATTGCTGCTAGATCCGCTACTGCGTTATCTAAAATCTTCTTGTCAGCTAGGGCTTCGCCCACGCCCATATTCAATGTGATCTTTTCGATCTGAGGGACTTGCATGACAGAGCTGAAACCAAACTTCTCTTGAAGTTCCGCAACTACTTTGTCTTTATATACTTCATGCAGTTTCGCCATCATTCTACTCCAACTATTAGATAGTTTTACCAGTAGATTTAAAGATACGTAATTTCTTACCATCTTCAATCTTGAAACCTACACGATCAGCTTTACTCGTTTCCGAGTTGAAGATCGCAACGTTTGATGCATCCATAGATGCTTCTTTCTCAACAATGCCGCCAGCTTGGTTCAATTGTGGAACCGGCTTTTGGTGTTTCTTGATCAAGTTTATGCCTTCGACAAAGATTCGACCAGATTCAGTAACAACTGAAAGCACTTTTCCGCGCTTACCTTTGTCTTTACCTGCTAGTACGATTACTTCGTCATCACGACGTATTTTTGCTGCCATGATTGGCTCCTTACAGTACTTCTGGGGCTAGTGAAACGATTTTCATGAACTTATCATTACGAAGTTCGCGAGTCACAGGGCCGAAAATACGTGTACCAATTGGCTGCAAGTTATCATTTAAGATAACAGCCGCGTTGCTGTCAAAACGGATCAAAGAACCATCTGGACGGCGAACACCTTTTCTGGTACGCACAACTACCGCGTTTTTAACATCACCTTTCTTCACTTTACCGCGAGGAATAGCTTCTTTTACAGAAACTTTAATGATGTCGCCAATCGCTGCGTAGCGACGGTGTGAACCACCAAGGACTTTTATACACTGCACTTTGCGAGCGCCGCTGTTATCAGCAACTTCCAGCTGAGTTTGCATTTGGATCATGTTAATGACCTCCGGTGTAGTAATTACAACGTGTCTAAAATTCGTTTAAAAATCAGACATTTCGATTAAATCCCAATCAAAAAACAAACGAGTTGTCTCTTAAGGGCGGGCAATTGTACCAGCATTGAGGGGGTAGTGATAGGTTATTTTTTAATTAATTTAGAGCGTACGGTTATTAAAGTTGAGTAATTACGGCTATGTAGCTATTTTACAGGTGGTTACAAAACAAACAAAGCACTATATAAGTGCCTTGTTTGTTTTGACTATAGATGATTAACCGAATAAACCTTTTAATTTATCTTTAATCTTATCCTTTGCTTTGTCTTTGGCTTTTTCTTTTGCCTCATCAACCTTCTGCTTAGCTTCATCTTTAAGCGCATTGCCTACATCAAGCTTTATACCAACATCGTGGAAAGGCCCTTTTATACGTAGTGGTATTTTAAAACCAGTGCTGTCATCAGTGGTTCCCTGTCCTTCGATTGATCCAACTATGCCTGTAACCAAACGGTAATTAACTGTTGTTTGTGGTAAATCAACATCGCCTTCACCTGATATTCTAACGAGTGGGCTAATAAGTGATAAATCAGTATTTTTACCAACACCATTAGTAAAGTTAAAACTTCCAGTTAGTGCAGAGAAATCTGTTTGCTCTGATTCTTCAAACCCAGTATCCAGCCCTTCAGACGCAGCACCAAAGTTCCCTGAAATGAGTTCCTTACCTTTACGAACCATCTCAGCTATATTCGCACCTTTTACGGCTCCATCAGCAAACTCAAATCCAAGTTTTCCGTTAAGCGCACCAATAAATGACTTTTGACTTTGGCCAGTTGTGTTTAGGTTCCAATTTAAAGACCCCTTACCCATTAGCTTGTCAAAACCTGCCGCATCAGTTAATAAAGGCTGTGCATCTATACCAGCTAAGTCAAAGTTAGTTGATATTTTATAAGGTACTTGTTGTGCGTTTACATTGATAACGCCTTTACCTGACCCTTCATAAGCAGAAAAGCTATCTAGGCTTAGTTTTGCAATGCTATTTTTTAAAGCAACAGTAAATTGATTTGCGCCCAACTTAATATCGTTAGCTTTTAATCCACTTGAACGAATAACTACATTCGCATCTAGTGAATTTAACGCACTTAGATCAATTTTAGTGTCATCCCATACTATTGGCTCTGCAGGCTTATCATTTTGCTCTACTGGCTCTTCTTGTTTTGCTACTGCTTCAGGTAGGTACGGGTTTAAATCAAGCATACCTAAATCAATATCAGCATTTACAGCTAAACGCTTACCTAGGTTAAGCTCGCTCTTACCTTTTATTTCCAATGCGTCTAACGTCGCAACTAAATCTTCTAAATTAAATTTCTCACCTGCTAGGTGCATTTTACCGTTTACACTAAATGCGTTAAAAGCATTGTCTTTAGCGTTTAACTCTACACCTTGCCATTTTGCAATACTTTTAACAGACTCACCGCTTAGTGATAACTGACCTTTAATATCTTGTCCTTGCCCCGCGATGCTCCCTTCGAACGTTAGATCAACTAAACGAGAATCTAAGGTTTGTTTAACATTAAAAGTAGCACCTTCAATTGCTTTAGCAGGAGTATCTAATTTTATATCAAGCTCAAAACGCTCCTGCATATAAGTAATACCCCCTTTTACTTCTAATGTTTTACGAAGTGATGGAAGTAAAATAGCGAGTTCTAAATCACTAATTTGTTGCTTAGCACCTGTTAGACCATCTAAATAAGTAAATGTGCCGCCATAAATAGCGACCTCGCCTAACTCAATATCAAAGTTATCTGGAAGCTTTATAGCTTCACCTGATTGGCTTTGCTCTTTAGGTTGCTCTGCAACTGCATCAAACAACTGCCAATTAGCTTTACCATTTTTGTCAGTTTCTAATAGGATATTTGGTTCATTTATAACAAACTTATCTAATTTAAACTCACCACCAAATAATGAAAACCAAGGTATGTGTACAGCAAGCTGTTTCATACTCGCCATATCGGCGCGCGAACCTGATTCCATATTTGCAAAATGCACGTCGTTAAGTTCTAACTTTAATGCAGGGAATACGCTAAGTGTTTTATCACCTTTAATAGTAAGAGTGCGTCCAGTTGTTTGTTCTACCTGCTCAGACACTTTATTAAAAATAGTATCAGTAGGGATTAAAAACGGTGCGGCAACAATTAGTGCTATACATAGTAAAAGTATTACACCTACAATTTTAAGTAAGGTTTTCATGATCGTCCTTTCAAACGTGCAAATAATGTTCTTATCATAGCGAGTGTTAGCCTTAAAATCATTGTAGTTGATGTAAAAAAGCCACTAAAACTACTTTACCTGTTCTATATGAATCTTTCCTGAAACATTTTGATACCTTTAGGTTACAAATAAATATTGCGCCATCGATACCTCTAGGTTGCATTGATACCTAGAGGTTACAAAAAATACTCAATACAATTACAGGATGATTACTATGAAACAACAAGATATAAAAACAGAAGAACAATTTATGAGACATAATATACGGTTTTGTATAAGCGCTGGCGTAGTTTGTTTACTTCTCAGTGTTTACTCACTAACTAACCATAATATAGAAGGGATGATAATTGTTGGAATGAGCGTTTTATTTTATATGGTTGTAACCGCTATTTTTATGATTAAAGCAGGCTTTCCGCTAAAAATGTATTTTAAATACGCTTATAAAGATGAGTTTCTAAACACCATTGACATTAATCCTATAAACATACAAGTTGTGCATTTGGGGTTTGCCTTCTTGGTGTTTTGTATAATAACGATTCAATACCTAGCGAGGTTTCGCATGCAAATATGGCAATATTTTACTTAGGTATTATGCTCTTAGTATATGGAATATCAACCCTTTGGCAAAGCCGTGATTAGGAGTCAAAGTGCAAAATAACATAGCAAAATTTCGTAAAGAGGCCGGGCTTTCACAGCAAGAACTTGCTGATGCTATTAACGTGTCGCGCAAAACAATAAGTACCGTAGAAACAAACCGGTTTACGCCGTCGGTAATAATTGCTCTAAAAATAGCAAAGCATTTTAATACCTCAGTTGAAAGCCTCTTTGTACTGGATGAAAATGATTGATACATGTTAAAGCATTAGTCTCATTTTATTAGCAAAAATACCGATTTAGTCACTTCAATTACAACGTATGGAGGACAGCGCTGTTGTTATTAGCGTAATTGCGCTAAAATAGACCAGCAAAAAAATATATATCTAAACCGGAGATTCTACAAGGCATGAAAAAACTGCTAATTTCACCGTCAAAAATGACGCTAGGCGAACAAGAAAATCAAATCTATCAGAACATTCTGAAGCAATCTTCAGAGTTAAGCCTTAACCTTATGGCCGTGAAAGTAGAAAACCACCCTGATGATTTTTTACCTTGGTGTTACGAATTGCTAAGTGCAAGCAGAGATCGTATGAACTACGATTTGCTAGAGCCACAGCAGTTACCAGTACTTAAGAAGCTACACGATCAGCTTATTTCAGCTATCAGCTTTTTACAGGTTAAAACTTTACGTATTGCTCCGTGGCCTGTTGTAAGTGTATTTGTAGAACAACACAAAGACGTTATTGCACTTGATGAACAGCTTCGTTTGGTAGACTACATCAAAAGCATTCGTGAACAGTCTCTTAAAGATATGATTCCTGAAGACTTACTTGCGTTTAGCGGTAAGCACATGGCATCACTTGATCCAAGCACATACAACTTTGACGTTGAATGGTTTGCATCTACAAAAAGTGCAAAGAGCTTCCATCAAATGCTTGGTGATTTACCAGGTGCTTTTGACGATGCACTAGTGAATATTCCACTTGAAGGTGATATTACTCAATACGAATATCAACAATTTGTTGTTGCTTATTCAAAAATATTCACCGACAACAACGAAAAACCAACACTTGCGCCTGCAACACGACTGCTTGCAATGCGTCGCCCTGATTTATTTACTCCGATTACAAATAATCGATTAGATGCATTATGTGGTGCCCTTGGTGTTTCTAAACTTAAAAATAGTGATTTTGAGCGTTACTGGCAAGATATCGTAAAAGGTATTCAAGCTATGTCATGGTACAAAATGGCTAAACCTAGTAATGAGTTAGAAGAACAATTGGTTGCTATTAAAGCATTAATTCCATGTTTCTTTCACTACGCTGATGCTAAAACACCAGATAACTCTAACTACATTAAACTGCTAACCAAGCCTAAACGTACTACAACTACAACAGGTAAAACTCAGCGTAGAGGTAAAGAGTCTGCAGAAATTCTAGTAGACCGTGCACTTGCTGCTGACGATATTCCTGAGCATATTCGCAGTAAACGTGATTCAATTGTGAGTGAAGTACAAAAAGGTCGCAGCGTAAACGAAACAATTAGCCTTATGCGCACTATATTCGGTTAAAATCTTCTAATTTAGCCGTACTTTTATGGTGCGGCTAGGTTAATTTATGCACCAGCAATGTGCGCAACATCTTCCTTCATGTTATATCCCCATCCTATTCATAAAATTCAAGCTCATGTTTTTAATAAATAAAAAATAATTTTTAATAAAAAATAATGAAGCTGGCACATACAGTGCAATTATCCCGTTAGTTAAACAATAAAAAGCCGTCAGCCTAAAGGTTCCGATTACATAATAAAAACCTTGGCGAGCAAAAATCATATAACGGGAAATGGACATGCTAAAACTAAAAAAAACCATCGCTATCAGTGCTATAGCATTAATGGGCGCAACATCTTTAACGTCAACAGCCGTACATGCTGAAGTAACTGCTAATGCAGCGGCAACATCAAACTACTTATGGCGTGGTCAAGAGCAAACTGGGGGCGATGCAGCTATTTCAGGCGGTATTGATTACGCCAATGAATCGGGCTTTTATGCAGGTACTTGGGCTTCAAATGCATCGTGGGCAGATGAAATGACCTATGAACTTGACTTATATGCAGGCTTTGGTGGCGACATTAACGAAAGTGTTAGCTACGATGTTGGTTATATTTATTACGCTTACCCAGACGCAGCCTCTGAAGCAGACGCAGATTTCTCTGAAATTTACGGTAGTCTCAGCATTGAAAGCTTTACGTTTGGTGCTTCAATTCTAGCAACAACAGATGCTAGCGGTGATGGTACTGACTTTGGTGATTCATTATATCTTAACGCCGATTACGCCTTTCCGATTGGTAGTAACGGCACTGAAATGGCACTGCATATAGGTCATTATTCAGGTGACTTTATTGGCGATAGTAATATTCTTGATTACGGCGTATCAATTTCAAAAGATGGTTTTACTTTTGGATTATCTGATACAGATATCGATGATATTAAAGTATATGTAGGCTACGCTGTAGACTTTACTTTATAAAAAATGTGTTACTTGCTGCAACACGAAGGGCCTTTTGGCCCTTTTCTTGTTTTATAGCTATTTAGCTTTAAATGGTACCTTATTACATTGTACTTCGACTGTTTTAGGGTACCAAGCTGGGCCGATTTGATTCACAACCACCTCAGCTAAACCATTAGCAAACGATTTATACGTATGAACGCTTTGCCATTCACCTTGTGGGCAATGTGTTGTTAAATCTAACGGCTCTGATCCCTCGTACAACGCAAGTGCAAAATTATGATGCCACTGTGAGCTTTTTAGCGTTTTATTGCTTACTTTGCTCTGTATACCGTTATCAAAGTAAATATTTGTACACCCCGTTAAAATAATCAGTGTGCAACCGGCTGCAAATAGCTTGATGCTCATAATGTCTCCCCTAGTATTTGCTCTTGGCACCACACTTTAATGGTATGGGGCGAGTATATTCCAAGCGTAATTAAACTCAGCGCTCCATCACTAAACGTTTGTTGTGACTGCATTTGAATAACCGGTGTATTTGAACATATTTGTTTTACGTCTACCCGCTGCTCACCCACTAATCCCCATAAATAAAATGGGCGGCTATCTTCGAAATTAGCTTGGCTCGTTATTTTTGCTGTTGCCTGTGGCTGAATGGTTACCGCAGAACAAGCACTGAGGCTTAATGCTATCGCCCCTATAATTAATGGTTTCATACTCTTCCTTATAAACTAAATACCAGTAAGGTAACTTTATAAGAGAACATAAAATATTAGCGTAAAAAGCTGTGGGGAATATGTAGAAACGCTATGAAGTTTTATACAGTTTATTACACATAAAGGCCGCATAAATGCGGCCCTTAAAGTAGTCAACTTAAGTGGTTAGTAAATAAATAGACGTTAGAATTTAGCTAAATTATTTTTACTGTCTTTGTCGACCAGCTTAATGTAAGGATCTACCCCCGCAAATAATGGTTTTTCTTTTACTTTAAGCTCAATAGTATTGGTACCAGATACTATTTGATGCTTTTTCGAGTAAATAACAAAGTCTTCAGCTAGTAAGTTTTCAGGGTCGTCGCTAAACAATGCAATATCAACTAGCTCATCGAGCGGCTGTTCAGTTTCTTCACCTTGGCCATCCGCACGCTGTTTAACGGCTTCTACGCTAAGTGTTACAGTATAAAAACCTTCGCTATCAACATCATCGGTAACCGACACTTCTTTCATTTCAAGCTCATAAAGCGTTATATATTTAAACTGATCATCAATAAAGCTTTGTTCAGCTTGCGTTGCGTCTTGTTTTAAATAGCTAAGTAAATCAAGCGTAGTTGGGTATGGCGTTGACTGGTACTGAAATTCATTTAAAAATGCTTTGAGTGCATTGTTTAAACGTTTTTCACCTAAACGATCATAAATCGCCATCATCGCAACTGATCCTTTATTGTAATGAAGATATTGTTGCGACTGTGTTTTATATAGTGGCATTTCTTCAAAGGCTTCCCCTGTACGCCCTATTAAGTACCTATCAAGCTCATATTTTAAAAACTTACGTAGCTTCTCTGCGCCAAAGCGTTTTCTTAGCACCATTAGCGCACTGTATTGTGAAAGCGTTTCTGACATAACGGCACTGCCCTCTACATTAGCCGCCGATACTTGATGCCCCCACCACTGGTGCGCTACTTCATGTGCGGTAACATAGTAAGGGTAGTCAACTTTACTCTCATCTCTTAAGTCTGTAATAAACCCCATGCTTTCTGAGTAAGGGACTGTATTGGCAAAACTTTGTGCAAACGAGCGATACTTAGGAAATTCAATTATACGTAGCTGTTTATGCTGATACGGCCCAAATGCTTGTGTAAAGTAATCTATCGAGTCTTGTACTGACTCAATCATACGGTCAATATTCCATGCATGATTTTTGTGGTAATACACCTCAATATTTACCCCATTATGCTCAACCTTTTTACTTTCAAGCTCTGCCGAAAGCACCGCATAAAAGTTTAAAATAGGCGCATCCATTTCATAAACAAAAGTGCGGCGCCCGTCTTTTACACTTTCACTTTGTAAATACCCTGGGGTAATAGCAAATTGCGACTCGTCGGTTGTTACCGTTGCCTTAAAGTTAATAAACCCATTAGCTGCACCAAAATTACTTTGTGTATAGTACTGACTGTCTTCTAGCTTATGGGCACGTTCAAGTTCTGGTAAATCATGCTTACGGCGTTCAAATTTATCAGCTACCTGTAAACCACGGCTATAACCAAAGCTAGGGAGGAGTTCCAAGTTATTAATAAAAGTGCCATTGGCAACTAATTGTGTATCAGAACCTTGATCAGTAAAGCCTTTGTGATCGCGAGTAACCGACAGTTGCCCTTCTCTTATTTCGTTTGGCATAAGCGGTTGATCAAACTCAAACCATGCTGAATAAAGCGCTGGTAATTTTTCAACTATCTTACCGCCTGCCATGGCTACATCCCAACTTTTAGCGTGTTGAGGTGAGCTTATTAACACTCGCGTAATTGGCTCGTTAGAGGTATTAGTAAATTTAATTTTTGCCACAGCACTTAAAGCACGCTTTTTTGGATAAATATCAACAGTTAAGTCAACATCGGTCACCATAGGTAGTGCTAAGTCTTTGTATTGTGCAAACTGCTGCTCATAACTTATTTGCTTGTCTTGAAACTCATCGCTCGTAGTAAACTCGTTCAAAACTCTTGTGTTGTTATAAATATTGTAGCCTGCACCAACAAACACTAATGCACTAATAACCGCAATCGCTTGCCCTTTTAACGACATATTATAACGAAGCATAGACAGGCGTGTGCGCAGCGTTTGTGAAGGACCACGATGCCACAACGCAAACCCAACAATCGCTAAAACAAGGCTTAACGCGCCCCAATATAATATGTACCAATGCGCGCCTTGTAAAAAGTGCCCATAACCATTTATATCAGAATACGGTACACTACTGCTTTGAGAAAAATGATACATATGGTGCTCAAACCCATAAGAACCCATCACTTTTTGCGCTATGTAATACAAAATAAACAAACCCATTCCTACATATTTATTCGGGCTAATAATCTGCAAAAAGAAGGCAAGTACCGTCAGCATAATCAACGGTAAAATCGATAAATAAACAATCCTAAATAAATACTGTCCTAGCTCTAAATTAAATTGACCTTTAAATAACTGAACTGTAATTGTGAGTATCATTCCCACTAGAAACAACCCAGAAATAGCGGCGATTAAAGCCAGTATTTTTGACACCCAAAAAACACTATTATGCACCGGAAAGCTGTCAACAATATCGCCCATGCCACTTTGTCGCTCTCGCCATACAAGCTCAGCACTATAAAAAGCGATAATAACAAACAAAAATAAACCGGAAATACCACTAATAATATTGACCATATTCTGAGTTAAAGGCCAGTTAGTAGTGCCATAAGCACCAATAGGCGCAAACAAAGGAATCATAAGCGTTACAATGCTTACACCCGCTAAAATCATAAATGGCGCGCTAAATATAACTTGTTTAAGTTCGAATATACTGCGCATTATTAGCTGAGATTTAGTACTAACCCCCGCTGATTTATAATTTTTAGCACTATTGATAAGTGCAGCTTGTTTATTTTGTACAAAAGCAGAGACTTTAAATTGCTTCTTCTGTTTTTTAGTTACTATGCGATTGCTTAGCTTTCCAAGGCCAAAAAACATTGCAACACTGATTGCCACCCACAATATACGGTTAACTAAAAGGTCACCTGTGAGCGTTAGCACTTCTGTGTTTTTATCATTTACAGTCCAATAACGTGTTAAATCAATTAACGAACCAGAGCCAAATGGGTCGGCGTAAACAACAATATTTCTAAATGCTAAATCATCAAAGTAAACGCCGGCAATTTGATAGGCTATAAAAATCACAACAGCTGCTACATACACCGACATCATGGTTTTAAAATAGACCGCTACACTATTAAAAATAGCCGAAAGCACCAGTAAACTTGGCACTGCTAAATAAAGATAAGGCGCAGCGTAGTACATTAGCTTATTAGGACCAATCAATTCGCCATCGAGCCAGCCAACTAATAAACCAAATTGCGACCCTAAAAACACACCCAATGGCACGCTTAAAAATACAATAAGTACAACTAAGTAAGAACCAAAAAAACGCCCTGCTTGATAAGGCACAGGATTAACAGGCTTACTAAAAACCAGCTCATCCATTTTGCTTTCACTGTTGCGAATAGCAGAGCTGGCAACAAAGTTAACCACTAAAAACATAGCGAGTGTACAAAATGTAACGGTTAAAAGCATAATAGAGAAAGGCGAGTTCATATGAACATTCGCCCCACCTAACGGGAACTTACTACTAGAGCTTATAAAAAACGCCATAAAAAAGAAGATTAATGAGGTCACATAAAACGAAGGCTGACGCGCGAAATAACGCAGCTCAAACGCGAGCATATTAAAAAACATAACGCCTCCTTATGCTACTTGGCTGTTACGATGATTAAGCAGAGTAGAAAAATACACATCTTCTAAATTTGCATTACTTGCTTCAAACCCTTGTGGGGCTTGCTCTGCTATTACATGTAAAATTGTTTTCCCTGCAAATAGGCGCTTAGAAATAACCGGTAATTGTGGCTCAAGTTCTTGCGCTTCTTCTTGGCTCATGGCTTTGCGCCAAATTTGGCCTTGGAGCTTATCGGTAAGCGCTATTGGGTTACCTTCTAGTAAAATCTTACCGCCAGCCAACACCGCCATGTTTGGGCAAAGCTCTGCTACATCTTCAACGATGTGGGTCGATAATATAACTACTTTTTGCTCACCTAAGCTTACTAATAAGTTATGAAAACGATTACGCTCCTCAGGATCTAGCCCCGCTGTTGGCTCATCAACTATTAGTAAATCAGGGTCACCCAGTAATGCCTGTGCAATACCAAAACGCTGGCGCATACCGCCCGAAAAGCCACTGACCGCTTTTGAGCGATGTTGATATAAATTAGTGTGCGCAAGTAATCCTTCAACCGACTCTTTACGCTCTGCTTTATTATGAATACCCTTTAAAACAGCCATATGGTCCAGTAAGTCGTAAGCACTAACACGCGGGTACACACCAAAATCTTGTGGTAAGTAACCTAAGCGTTGGCGCAGTGCCTGTGGGTCTTTAAATACATCAATGCCATCAAAAGTAATTGAACCTGAATCAGCCGACTGCAGCGTTGCAATGGTACGCATAAGCGATGATTTACCTGCGCCATTTGGCCCAAGCAATCCAAACATCCCTTTACCGATAGATAAATCAACACCTTGTAGTGCATGTACGCCGTTATCGTAGGTTTTAGATAACCCAGTTATTGATAGCATTTTTACTTCCTTGAATATGAGTAATTATTTTTATAATGTTTTATATCACAAGAAAAACAGGAACATAAGTTACTTGTTAGTCAAATTTGTAACAACAAATAAACATAATTTAAACTCATAACACTTGCCTGCACTGTATTCACTCGGTATAAAAACCACATATACTTTTTATAAGAAGCGAAAAGCCATGCAAGATCACCAAAGCCAACCATTAAACGACTTTATAGAATATCCACATGAAGAAATGCTAAATCGTGCTAACGAGTTTTTACAAACCAGCCAACGCCGCCATAGCATTCGCAGCTTTAGCGATCGCCCAGTACCAAAAAATATTATTGAGACATGTATAAAGGCAGCAGGTACAGCACCTAGTGGAGCGAATCATCAGCCTTGGCATTTTGTGGCTATAAACAGCAGTGATGTAAAAAAACAAATAAGAGAAGCCGCCGAAAAATTAGAGCGATCTTTTTACGAAGGACGAGCAGGTGAAGAATGGTTAGATGCGCTAAAACCGTTAGGGACCGACGCCAATAAACCTTATTTAGAGCATGCACCTTGGCTTATAGCTGTATTTAGTCAAAAAAAGGGCGGCGTAAGCACCGATGATAAAAATACCAATTACTATGTGCACGAATCGGTTGGGTTAGCTACCGGCTTTTTAATTCAAGCTTTGCACCGCAGTGGTTTGGCAACCCTTACTCATACTCCAAAGCCAATGAGCTTTTTAACCGACATATGTGGTCGCGATAGAGATAATGAACGCCCATACATGCTACTTATTGCAGGCTACCCAAGTGATGATGCAACAATACCTACTCATGCACTGGATAAAAAATCACTCGATGAAATAGCTACGTTTATTTAGTATTTTCTTGTCGGCAAAACCACTCATATAGTAAAGCAATGATCGACTCAACTTTTGGGTCGGTCAACGAGTAATAAATAGTGTGCCCTTCTCTGCGAGTAGCAACCATATCTGCCTTGCGTAAACTTGCTAAATGCTGAGATAACGCTGACTGTGCTAAAGGTACATTTTTATTTAGCTCACCTACACTTTGCTCACCTTGTAATAAACTACATAAAATCATTAAGCGATTTTTGTTAGCCATTAATTTTAAAAACTGTTCGGCTTGCTCTGCGTTGACAGCTAGTTGTTCAATATTCATTTTTATTGTTTCTCTTTTTGATACCTTTTTAAGTATAGACTTTTACATTAGTAGGTTCTAATATAATTAACATTAGACCTTACTAATATTAAGGCAATCACAAAATTAACGATGCCGTTTTATTAATCGGCGGAAGTGCTGTGGCAGTATCCGCGCTATTAAGTTACTTTGTATAAAGTAACTTTCAGTTTTTAACGTTATTTATAGGTATTAACTTAATTCAACCTACTTATACCAAGTGGTGCACATTAATACCTTTTTTAGAACAAGAGGATTTACAAACTAATGCTTACATCAATCCCTGACTTACTAAAAATTATCACACCTAACCAACGCCGTATTGACGCAGCGCAAGCGAAACTCGAACTTGAACAAAATAAAGGTTTACTTATTGATGTACGAGAACCTGCAGAGCACGCTACAAAAGCAGCTACTGGCGCTATAAATATTCCGCGTGGATTACTCGAGATGAAGCTGATGGAAATAGAAAAAGACGCAGCTCGCCCTATTTACGTGCACTGCGCAAGTGGTGCACGCGCAACGTTGGGAGCAGAAGCATTAACGCGTGTGGGTTATGAAAACGTGACTGTTATTACCTGTGACGCAAACCAAATATGTAGCGTATTTTAAGTATCTACTAAGTACTTATAATTATGCGCCTAACAAAGGTAGGTGTTTAACGCTGTGATAAGTCAGTGCTAATTTAATACACGCTTTAAGTGGGTGTTCTGGTAATGGCTTTTCACTATTTAACACTATTGCTCTATTTCCTTCAAAGGTAAGATTATGAGAGTACAACTCTCTAAATGTGCTTACTAGCTTTGATTGGCAATGAAAAAACAAATAACACGATGAGCCCTTAAAGCCTACGCGGATGGGGCTACCATTTATTGTGTTATAACTTGGCTCTCCCCACTTTAAAGACTCTTCAACAGCTCCTAAGTTCTGCTCTTGTGCTACGGTATAAATTAACTCTCGTAATTGTATAAGCGTACTTTTAGCTGCCTCAGGATGATTATTAAATATATTTTTTATTTCCGTATTCATATAAACATCCTTATAAGCGCTCTACCTATACTTAAAGGTAAATTACTTTTGTTGTTTTTCATCAAGTAAAACAAGTAGCATCTGCTCAATATTTTTAACGCTATAAGTAAGTGCTCTCAGTAGCTCTTTCTCACTTTGCTCTGTTGCCTGCTGCGACGCTTTACCTTGGTTTGCCAATACATCTTTTTGCTCAAGTATCGCCTCTCTAAACTCACTCGCATTAACTACACCAAGCAAAGACACTAAAGCACCATTTCCTGACTGCCCTGCTGTTTCAAAGCTTAAACGATATAATCCAAAGATTCGCATGAGCGGCCCTTGGCTTAACCCTACATCTGTTATTTTTTCAAGCGGAATAGATTTTTCTTCTTTAAATAATATGCCACGTTTAACTACCAATTTTTGTGGTAATAAGTCAGCTGACATAGCTGCGAGTATTCGTCCGCCCACCAGCCATACAATAAGTAAAATAATAGGTATAAGCGGTATAGTAACAAGAGCCAACATTGCAAATAGCGAGGCAGTAACCATCCAGTATTGTTTTACTTTAGGATCAAAATTAGCACTTTTTAAGGTTAAGTTACTCATTAGCTTTCTTTTGTATGGTTGGGGATTTATAAAAGTACGCCAATCTAATATTGAATGCAATTTAGTCCAAACATTTATAATTAGCATTCAAATATACTTTCACACACTTATGTACATACAAAAAAGCCGAGCATACAGGGCTATGCTCGGCTTAGGTTTGGGAAAATAAACTGCTACTGCTTATTAATAAGTATGCTTACATTTTCTCTATCTGGGCCTATTACATTAAACGTGTAAGTACCTTGTTCGGTAATATTTAGTGCTATATTGGCACCTACGGCTTCAAGTGGTGTTAGTTCATCAATTGCCACTACCGGCGTATCGCCTGCTCCACCGTAATCAACGGTACTCCAATCTTCAGATGCTACTTTAAATTCGTAGTCACCCGCTTCTAACTCTATTGATGTAGAGTAAATTGCATCACCCTCGTACATCAGCGGGTTATCAGTACTCCAGTCATTTAAGCTGCCACGAATAAACACTGTCGTTTGTGCAAACATTTCAGCGTTGAGCACTTTTAGCGATACGTTATTTAAGTCACTGGCGTCAAATATAAACTGGTATTCACCTTCTTCTGCAATGTCGATGGTCATATTCGCGCCCGCAACCGACAACTGCTCAGCGGTGCCAACCATTACACTGGCATCCCCCTCAGCCGAGCCATAATCAACCGTGCTCCAATCTTCTGACGCTATTTTAAATTCATAGCTTGCAGCACTCAGTGTTTTAGTAAAGGTGTAAATACCTTTGTTTTTATAACTTAACTCATCGGTTACTCCCCAGTCATTAAGCGTACCGCGCACATAAATAGCAGTGCCTATAAATGGCTCTTCGTTGTATAAAGTAAGCGTTGGATTTTCAGGGTTTGAAGCATCAAGTGAAAATACATAGGTTGCATCAATAGCAGCGCTGAATGTCATGTTTGCACCTGAGCGTGTTAATGCCTCGCTTTGGTTTTCAACTACATCTTTATCAGCGTCAGTAAGCGCGCCAAAATCAACTGTAGACCAATCTTCAGAGGCAATTTTAAATTCGTAATCGCCAGCGCTCAGCGCAATTGCTATACGGTATTCACCTTCGCCAATATATTCAAATGCATCGCGTGTGCCCCAGTCGTTTAAACTACCGCGCACAAACACAGCGGTGCTGCCATAAGGTACTACATCAGGCGCGCCTGCGGTCGCATTTGCACTTAAACCAACACCTTGGCTCTCACCTTGGTTTTTAGTAAAAACAGCTAATATGTAAGGCGGTACAGTAAATGTGCCTTCGTTATCGCCAGCAGCAAAATTAGCACCGGTCATACTTGCATCAACACTGTTTTTTAATACATCGTGTAATTCAAAATCCGCTGCGGTGGCAATAGTATGGCTAAGGGTTTGCTCGGTTGCGTTAATCACGACAACAAGCGCATCTAATGCAGGGTCTAAGTCTGTTAGCCCTTCGCCATCATCAATGCTCATTACTATTAAGCCATGTTGCTGCGCTTTACCTACGTTATGAAAACCCACCCGCTCAATAACATCTTGCTCTGTGGTTAATCTAAAGAGTGCGCTACTACTACGTATTTGTAAAAATTCATTAAATACATCATGTGCAAAGGTAATATCTTGTGGCTGTGCAGCCGCTTGGGTATTAGCAGAAATAGGCATAATTTCTTGCCATTTCACTTCGTTGTCTTGCGCAGGTGGCAAGCCAATATTCCAGTTATTGGTATCTTGGGTAAAATCAACAAAGTTAAACCAGTCGCCCGAGTCGTAGCTGTTACGATCCATCGATTTTGAACGTAGCAAATCGGCGCCCATTTGCATAAATGGAATACCTTGGCTCATAAGCGGAAGTGCTAACGCCATATTATGAGCACGAACGCGCTGCTCAATACTCATATTAGTGCTGTGTTTATATTGCAGCTGATCCCATAGTGTTTCGTTATCGTGTTTAGATACGTAATGAATGCTATCGGCAGGGTCTAGTGCATACGCCGTTGGCTGAGTATTCCAAGTAAAGCTATTACCCTTTGCTGAGTTACCTTTAAAGTCTTTTAAAATGTAGTTTTGTAAATTACCCGCAAGTGACAAGCGTAAAGTATCTTGCTCTGCTAAATTGCCATCTGTTGAGCTATTACTAAATAATGCGCCGCCGCGAACGGCTTCACGAATGCGGTCGTTAAAGGTACCTACTTCGCTACCGGCCATATCGGCTTGTTTGGCTTGCACAAATAATCGGTTATTTGCCACCTCACCAAAGTCCCAACCTTCGCCATAAAAGTAGTTATCTTCATCAACAGCTTGCACTGCATCACGTGCTGCAAGAATTGACGATTTTGGCATGTGCCCCATTACATCAAATCTAAAGCTGTCATAGCCAAATTCACGCGCCAAAATAACTAATGAATCGCTAACAAACTTATCCATCATTACATGCTCTGTGGCTGTATTTTCACAACACGTTGAGCGCTCTATTTCACCACTTACTTCGTTATAACGGTGATAGTAACCCGGCACTAGTTTATCAAATACCGACTTATCCCAAATACCCGACGATGTTGTATGGTTATAAACCACATCAAGCACTACGCGCAGACCAATAGATTGCAGTGATTGCACCATAGCGCGGGTTTCTTTAACGCGGGCAATGCCCTCTGGGCTTGAGGCGTACGAGCCTTCAGGCGCTATAAAGTAATGCGGATCGTAACCCCAGTTAAAGCTATCTAAGCTGCGCATAGCATTAGCAAGTGCTTGTGCGTCATCTGAGCCTGGTAAATAACCGCCCATTAAATCAATAATTGTGCTGTTTTTATCTTGGGTTTTACACGCATCGGCTTCATCGTTGATTTGCTCACATAAATCACCTAGCGTATCGCTAATATCTACACGCTTACTGATGTCTTCATCTATGGTGCCAATATCAGTAATAGGTAATAAATGAAAATGCGTTAAGCCATTTTGAGCCAAAGTTTGTAAGTGCTGCATAGGAGCACTATTTAGCTCAGTAAACGCAAGGTACTTACCACGGTTAGCCTCTGTTACGCTGCTATCGCGTGCACTAAAGTCACGTACATGGCCCTCGTAAATAATCGCATCTTCTGGATTTTCTACCGTAGGAATAAGGCGTGAGTCCCACCCTTCGGGTTTAGTGTCTGCATCGGCTAAATTAATCAACTGGCTGTATAAACCATTGGTAGATACATTTAGTGAATAAGGGTCTGTGCTCCAAAGCGACTCTATTTGCTGAGTCAGTGGGTGGTAAACATCAAAATTAAAGCGGTAGTAGTGGCGGTCGTATTGCATATCTAAACTTGCTTGCCAAATACCTGTCTGTGTATTTAATGTCATTGGCGTAGAGTGCACTTGTGTTTTTGCATCATCAAACACATTTAGCATCATGTTATTAGCGGTGGGTGCCCAAACAGTTACATCAATCGCGTTATTGTCATAATTTACACCCAGCACTGCTTCATTAGCATCGTCTTCGCCTTGTGTATAAAGGGCATCGAGTGCTTTAGCGGTTTGTACATAGCTTGCTTCTAGAAGCTTACCTTCACTATCGTAACCGGCAATAACAAGCTGCGATTTAATAAGCGTTTTGGCCGTGCTTGTATCCCAACTTCCTTCGTATGCGTTCCAGGTGGTTAAATGCGGTACTTTTGCAGCCTGCTCATCAGTTATATTGCTTGATTGCAGCGTAACAGTATCGCCGTTTAAACCAGTATCAATATCCACTTCAAGCTCAGCCGTAGCTGATGAATGTAACTTAATTAGGCTTGTAAGCTCGTTACTTGGTTTATACAAAATAGTATTTAAATCAATCCAATGCGCTGAAGCACCTGTTATAGCAACTGCGCGTTCGCCTAAACTTAATATAGGGTATTCAAACACCGAAGGCTCGCCATGAATGGTAAAGTTCATACGCTGAAAGGTTTCATCGTCTTGCATCAGCGGCATGGTTAAATCCACATCACCAAACGCCTTACCTGACCCTTCTGTACCAATATGAATAATAAAATTGGCACATTCGTTATAACCCTCTTTAAGGTTAATTATCCAGTACGCACCGTAGTTTGGATCAATACCATCGTATTCATGGCCGTTAGCCCAATCACTAGTATCAAATGGTGGTGCATAAGCATCACACACATCGTTATTCCACGAATGTAATCGGTAGCCTTCGTAATTGTCATCGGCTAAGCGGTTATAAAATAAAACCGCCTCTCCCTCCCCTGCAAATACAACAGGGTCTGGCAGGGTTGGGTCGGCGCCAACCACGCAACTTTCGTTATTTTCATCAGGTACTGTAGGTGCCGGGCACGATATAGGTTCGGGATCGACACATTGTGACCCCGCTTCATTAGAGACTTGTGGCACATTACAGGTAAGTAATGGTTCACCAGATTCAACATCACCTGTTCCACCACACGCTGCTAATAGCATTAACGCTAACGTTATTAGCAAATATTTAGACATAGTTATAATTTTCATTTTTAAACGCTCCGTTTGCTAATTAATGACTGTATGTAAAACCAAGGTAGAACTGACGACCAAAGTACTGAGTCGTCCCTGTTCGTTGCTCTGAGCCAAAGTAACTTTGGGTTGGTTCATCGGTTAAGTTATTAACTTGCAAAAGCATTGTTAGCGAGTCGCTAAAGCGATAAGAGGTTTGAAAGTCGACTACGGTTTCAGCATCAAAATTAACCACTTGCTCGTTAATGGCAACCTGCTCTGATACAAACTCATCGCGGTAGCGCACATTAAGGCGGGTTTCAAAATCATCCATTGAGTAAAAAACCGTGGCATTAAACACGTTATTAGATAGCCCAGGTAAAGATTGCGCTAACGTGTCGCCCCCTAAACTGGTGATCGATTCAATTTCACTTTCGGTGTATGAATAACTTGCATTAGCGCCTAAGCCATTAAATGGCTCAGGTAAAAAGGTAAACACTTGCGTATAAGCAAGCTCTAGCCCTCTAATATAGCCACCTTCACCGTTATTAACTGCAGTAGTGTAAATACCGTTGGTTGTCGCAACTTGCTCGCCACTGACTGGGTCTTCTATAGAGTCAGGTACGTTAAAGCCATTGCCTTTAAAGTCGAAGTCTTCGATTGATAAGGTTTCAACAAACGAGTCTATATTTTTATAAAATAACGCCGCAGCGATAGTGCCGTTGCCTTCTTCAAAATAATATTCGTAAGATAAGTCGTATTGGTCGGCATAAAAGGGTTTTAAAAATGGGTTATTAGTACTTGAACCATTAATAACGCCATCATCGCTTACGTTTGCACTGGCATCGCCCGCTAAGCGGTTAATTGGCGCACGCGACATTACTTTAGCCGCAGCAAAGCGTACAAGTGAATTGTCGTTAAGTTGCAGGTTTAAATTTAATGATGGTAAGTAGTCGGTGTATTTAGTGCCTAATACATTAGGTGCGTATAAATTATTTGCAATGCCGTTCTCATCAACAATATTTTGCGCACCTAAGCGCGCATCGCCTGCTACGTTCTCTAGTACCGTTGCTGATTGATCGGTTTCAACGCGGCGCAAACCCACATTACCCGATAGGTCGAGCCCGGCAATTTGCGTGTTAATGTTTACCATAACGTACGCAGCTAGCACATCTTCAAACACCGAGCCGCTTTGCAGCACTGACCACGAATAGTTAGTTGTGTATCCTTGCGCGTCGTCTACGCCATCGGCATTACCCCACGTTTGTACAGGCTCGGGCGTGCCATCTGGAAACCACGCATTGAGCGCTTTGTCTAAATCAATGGCTAAATACGATGGGAAATAACTAAACTCGCCCTGCCAGTCAACCACAGAGGCCATATCGTCGGTTAAACGTAAAGGCGGTTGTGTTGCTGAAAACGCCCCGTCGTTACCATACTCAAATACCGATCGTTTTCGGCTGTACTCTCTATCTGAGTAGCGCGCACCAAACTCTACGGAACTAAATATATCGCTTTCTAACTCGTATTTAAAATCTAGCCTAAATGCCGTTACTTCATCTTCTGTTTGATCTGGGTAAATACCATATTTGCTGACCATTACACGGTCTATATCACTAAAGGCGGCCGCCTGATTAAACCCAACGTCAGGTAAATTTAAGCCATTTAATTGATAGTTAATTGCTACGTTGTTATCAAATACTGGCGTTTCTGCATTGGCATCTTCAGCTACTAAGCTCCACAGTAAGCCATTTCTAAAATTACTTTTTGCGCGAGAAAGCGACACATCGGCATTTACGTTTAATCTATCGGTTACCTGCCAATCGGCATTAACGCCAAAGCTGTCTACTTCGTCAAAGTCTTGGTTGTCGTCGTTAACTATTTCAACGCGGGTATAGCTTTGCGAAGTGCGGTTAACCGCTGCGCCTATTACGGCATTACCATCAAGCTGAGCGTTTGCATATGCAGCTGTTGGCCCGCCTAATTTAACCCTAAGGCCACGGGCAAACGACTCTTTATCAAAGCGCGATAAAAACGCATCACCTTTTAATTTAAAGTTATCTACCGGTGCCCACTCTATAGCTGCTAAGTAACCATTACGGGTTTCTTCGCCGCCTAAATGCTGTAGCTCAAAGCCTTCGCTAATGTATTCGTTTTCTGGGTTAGCTAAAGGGCCATTGGTGTCGTTAGCTGCGCCATCAACGTCTTTTGTGTCGTTGTACGCAAGGCCAATAAACTGCGTTGCTACACTTGGCTGAAACAAACGCGCATAGCCCAGCGCCACGCCCAATGTGTCGTCTAGGTATTTGCCTTGATACGAAAAACTAATTCGGTCGCCAAATTCAGTGGCATCCGATACCTCTGAGGCACGGTCGTTATACATACCTCGCACATTAGCTACAAATTTATGTGTTTGGTCGTTATTGAGTGGGCTGGCGGTTTCAAGCTCTACCGTACCGGCCACGCCACCTTCAATAAGCGATGCCTTTGGTGATTTGTATACCGCCGCAGAGCTAATTAATTCTGACGGGTATTGGTCAAACTCAATACTGCGGCTGCCACTTGTAGATACTTGCTCGCGGCCATTAAGTGTTGAAAATACAAACCCGCCCGAAAGCCCACGTATATTAATTTGTGCCGCTTGTCCGCCCGTTCTTACTGCTGAAATACCAGGTAATCGTGTTAGTGCATCGGCCATTGAAATATCAGGCAATGCCCCTAAATCATCGGCAGAAATTTGTTCTGACACCGTATCGCTAAAACGCTTTTGATTTAAAGATTGAATTAAACTGCGACTAAAGCCTCGCACTTCAATAATTTCTAAATCTTCAGCTTGTGTGCTGGGTGATTGATTTGTTGAGCCTTCGTTTGCAGCCAATGCACTATTTGCGGCAAATAAAGCCAGCATAAGTGCACTTAGTTTAAACTTGTCCATGTGTGTGAACCTTTGAGTTATTGTTGTCAGGTGTTGCTGTGTTGTTCAAAACACAACCAACAAATTGTAACTAAAAGGTAAAATTAATGTGATGAATACGTATGCAGGGCATGAGAGTTAGGCTGCAGGTGTATGCGCGTACATACACCTACATTTGGAACGCTATTTAAAGGCTAAGCACCACTTTTATCGCAAGAGCAATAAATACGACTCCCAGTATTTTATCAAGCCACGGGTTCTGCTTGGTAAATCCAAAGCGGTTTTTTGAAACCTCGGTCAGTAACGCCACCAGCAAGTACCAACCGGTATCAATTACAAACACAGTTAAACACATAATTATACCCACACTTAAAGTAAGTAGCTGAGGGTCAATAAACTGTGAGAACAAGGCTAAAAAGAAAATAGCGAGTTTGGGGTTCAAAAAAGCAATGGCAAAACCATCTTGTAATGCTTTAGCTGCACTTACCTCACTTTTTTGTACTTCAAGTTCGTCATTACTTGGTTTTGCTAGCAATATTTTTATACCTAAATACGCCAAATAGGCTGCGCCTAAATACACGAGTATTTGATAAACAGTTGGAAACTGCATCATTAAAGCGCCTAACCCTAATAACGATGCACCAGCATACAAGCCAACGCCAGTACCATGACTGAGCGCGGCAAGCATACCGTTTTTCATACTACCGTTAAGTGAGTGCTTTAAAACCACCGCTAAACTTGGTCCTGGCGACATTGCGCCCATAATACAAATAGCCGCTAGGCTTAACCATACTGTAAATGTCATTTAAAGCTCGTCAGTTTCAATAAGTAATGTATAACCGTGCACTTGCCCATAAAAACCTGCCAAGGGCACTGCGTTTATTACTTTCCAGCCATCTTGGTTTAATTCCTGTATGCGGTCATTCAGTGCGACTATATCTACCCCACCCAAAAAACGGGTCTTTCTAAATTCGATTACTTTTTGCATTTTAATCCTTGTGTATCTTATAAAGTGTATTCAAAATCGTAGTAGTGAATCCCTTGCTCAATACGTATTTTCATGCTGCCCGTTAACCCTTCTAGCTCATTAGTGCCTGAGTCGGGAATTACATTTAAAATTAGGCTGTCTTGGCCTTTATCCATAGTGCCAAAATGCTGCAGTACAAAACTGCCTTTTTTGCCGTCAAGCTCGCCTATTACTTGCTCTATGGCAACATAACCGGCACTGCCTTGTGTGGGTGTCATGGCGCTTAGCATTTCGCCTTGGCTGGTGGCATTTAAGCTACCTTTAAATGTTTTATCTATCGACATACGCCCTAAATTAACGCCGTTTTGGCCGCTTGCGTAACCTTCAATTGGGGCTAGATTTACATTAAATTCTCCACTTACGGTTGCAGTAGTCATAACGTTTCCTTATTGGCTAATATTTAATAGTATTGATTTTTATTATCTTAGTGCCATATCTATACCTTAACCTTTAAAAAGAATCCACTATGTCAAAAACAAGCCCTAAGCCCGAAAAAGCCGCTTTTAGTAGTTTATTACCTATTTTTGCTTTTATTAAACCGTATAAATGGATGGTAGTAGCGGCGCTTGCTGCCCTTTTAGTAACCGCTGGTGTTAACTTATCATTAGGGCAAGGGGTTAAATTTGTCATAGATCATGGCTTTATAGCTGGCTCTAAAGATCAGTTACAACAAGCTGTATTAGTGCTTATTGGTTTAATTAGTTTATTGGCCGTGGGCACCTTTAGCCGCTTTTATTTAATGTCGTGGATTGGCGAGCGAGTCAGTAACGATATTCGAAAAGCGGTGTTTAATCGCATTGTAACGCTACACCCTAGCTACTTTGAAGAAAACCGCAGTGGCGAACTTATGTCGCGTTTAACCACCGACACCACATTACTGCAATCAATTATCGGCTCATCATTTTCTATGGCACTGCGCAGTGTACTTATGTTGATTGGTGGACTTGCTATGTTGTTGTTTACTAATTTGAAGCTCACCTTAATAGTTGTTGCCTGTGTACCGCTGGTACTTGTCCCTATGATGATATTTGGTCGCAAGGTACGCAAACTAGCAAGCTCAAGCCAAGATGCCATTGCTGATATAAGTACCTATGCAGGCGAAATCATACAAAATATTAAAGTAGTGCAAAGCTATAGCCATGAGGAACAAGAGCAATATGCTTTTGCACTTGAGACCGAAAAAGCCTTTAACGTAGCTAAAAAACGCATTAAGCAACGTTCATTTTTAATAGCCGTAGTGATTTTTTTAACCTTTAGTGCTATTAGCGCTATGTTATGGGTAGGTGGTAACGATGTACTTGCGGGTACTATGACCGGCGGCGAGTTAGGTGCATTTGTGTTTTACGCTATTATGGTGGCAATGTCGGTGGCAACCGTTGCTGAAGTATATGGCGAACTACAACGCGCAGCAGGCGCGGCAGCAAGGCTGCTTGAGTTACTTGCCGTTAAAAGTGAGATAGAAAACCCATTAAATCCACAAGATAGTAATTTACTGCAAGAGAGTAGCAGCCCCGCAATTGCTCTTGAAAACATTAGCTTTAACTACCCTTCACGCCCCGATGTAAGTGCACTTAATAAAATAAGCCTAAATATAAATCAAGGCCAAACCGTGGCAATTGTTGGCCCTTCTGGCGCAGGTAAAACAACGTTATTTGAATTGCTACAACGTTTTTACGATCCGGCTAGCGGAGCTATTAAGTTTAAAGATGTAAACATTAAAGACCTATCACTTAATACTCTGCGTAATAAAATGGGCATGGTAGCGCAAAACCCTATTTTATTTAGCTCCGACGTAATGCATAACATCCGCTACGGCAACCCAAGTGCAACCGATGAGCAAGTATATGCCGCAGCAAAGTATGCGCATGCCGATGAATTTATCAAACAGTTACCGCAAGGTTATAACAGCTTTTTAGGTGAGCAGGGTGTGAGGTTATCGGGTGGGCAAAAGCAGCGTATTGTACTGGCACGCGCTATATTAAAAGACCCTGAAATACTTCTTCTTGATGAAGCCACCAGCGCGCTGGATGCGCAAAGCGAGCACCACGTACAAGCGGCGCTTGAGCACCTAATGCAAAACAGAACAACGTTAATTATTGCCCATAGGCTGGCAACGGTTAAACATGCCGATGTGATTGTAGTGATGGAAAATGGGGAAATCATAGCAACGGGTACTCACCAAGAGTTGTTAGCAAGTAACCCGTTGTATCAAAAACTGTGTGAATTACAGTTTAATAAGGATTAACCTTCGGTATTTGGCACTATCTGAATTTCTACGCGACGGTTTTGAGCACGGCCATTTGCACTATCATTAGTTGCAATTGGGCGTGTTTCGCCATAGCCCATAGTGCTAACACGTGTAGCCATAATTTGTTGGTTCACTAAGTAGTCTTTCACACTTTGTGCGCGTTCACGCGATAGGTTCATGTTGAAGCTATCTTTACCCGTACTGTCAGTATGCCCTTGCACACTAAGGTAGGTTTTTTCGTACTTGTTCATTACTTTAGCAATCGCATCTAACGTATCGTTAAAGCCTGATGAAATATAAGACTGAGCAGTCGCAAACGTAATGTTTGATGGCATTACTAAACGTAAGTTATCGCCTTCACGCACTACTTCAACACCTGAACCCGCTAACTCATCACGAAATGCTTCTTCTTGCTTATCCATGTAGTCGCCAACAGCAGCGCCCGCCAGTGCACCAATAGCTGCACCAATAAAAATACGTTTATCTTTATGATTACCCGTAGCCTTACCTAATACACCTCCGGCTGCGGCGCCTATAGCGGCTCCTTTACCTGTGTTATTCATTTCACAACCAGAAAGTAATACAGCTACTACGGTTACGCTTAAAAGTGATTTAGTTAAAGTCATGGTGATACCCTATTCATTAAGAATTTAGCAAGAGTATGCAAATACATGTATGAACAAACTATGAAGAGAGTGTTAAAAGCAACGCATCTTGCTTGATTGTTAAACAGACCTCAAACTAATGTGCCATTTTAATAAAAATGTCATACTACGCTGTGACAATTTAATGAATTTTACAAAGGATATTGGCGCAATGTTAATTGCTATTTTTAGACAGTTTTTTTTACTAGGGTGTATGAGCTTTGGCGGCCCTGCTGCGCATTTAGGTTATTTTAAACGCCACTTTGTAGACTCGTTAAATTGGTTAACTAACACGCGTTACGCACAACTTATTAGTTTAAGCCAAGCACTGCCTGGGCCGGGCTCTAGCCAAGTTAGTTTTGCTATTGGTGTTGAGCGTGCTGGAGTACTGGGCGGTATAGCTGCCTTTGTAGGTTTTACTCTGCCTTCGCTTTTAATAATGGTGCTACTTGCGGTGAGTGCTCATCAGTTTGACGCTGTTTACTTTGCTATTATTGCGGGCTTAAAGTTATTTGCCGTTGTTATAGTTGCTGATGCAACACTTAGTATGGCTAAAAGCTTTTGTACAAGTGCTGCGCTTAAGTTACTTGCTGTAATGAGTACGCTTGCTTTGGTGTTATTTCCAATGATGGGTACTCAAATCGCTATTTTAATAACCGCTGCAACAATAGGTGCTATATGGCCTTTATTAAAACTGGGTACAGCCACAGAAAATGTTAGCAGTACAAAAAGTAATATTAACTGGATTGCACTGGGGTTATTTGCGATCTTACTTGGTGTTAGCTTTATTCCACTAGGGCATGAGTTTGCTTTGTTTACCCCTTTTTACCAAGCGGGTGCAATGGTGTTTGGCGGCGGACACGTAGTACTGCCGGTACTTCAAGCTGGCGTGCCAGCATTGAGTGATGATCAGTTTTTAAGTGCTTACGCGAGTGCACAAGCAGTGCCTGGGCCTATGTTTACTATTGCTACTTACTTAGGCGCACAACTTACTACAGAACAACCTTTAGTGGGTGCTCTTATAGCTACACTGCTTATATTTATGCCTGGTTTTTTACTTATTTTGGCATTTCAGAAGAGCTGGATTAACTTGGCAAGTAAGCCACGCTTTGCAAGCTCAATAGCAGCGCTTAATGCCGCGGTAGTAGGTTTTTTAGCGGCTGCACTGTATTCGCCAATTTGGACATCAGCGGTGCATAACCTTTGGCAAGTTGCGTTAGTAATAATTACATTTGCATGGCTGCGATTTAAAAAGCCACCTATTTGGTGGCTCTTAGCTTTATTTATTGCTGTGGGTCTTTTACAACACTATTTGCCATCACTCTAAATGTTGGCTTATCTGTTTGTTGCTCGTTAGGTGGGCTTAATTGCCCACTAACACTTTGATATGCCCTAAGCCCAAACACGGGTAATACCGCAAGTAAATGGTCCATTATTTCGGCTTGTAAATGCTCGTACGAAATCCAGCGTTTGTCTTCACTAAAGCAATAAAACTCAATAGGTAAACCATGGTTTAGTGGTTGTAGCTCTCGTACCATTAACGTAAGCGACGTATTAATTTTACTGTGCTGCTTTAAATAACCTTCAGCATAGCGACGGAATAACCCTAAATTAGAAACCTGAGCAGGTAATGTCGTCACTCGAATATAGTCGTGCAGCGGAATAGCCGCATCGATTTGCTTTCTAAACTCATCACCCACTAAACAAATGCTGTGCATATCAATATTGAGTGAGCGTTTAATACGTCTACCGCCCGACTCTTGCATCCCGCGCCAGTTTTTAAACGAACCCGCAACTAGCATATAAGTTGGAATAGTTGTTATGGTGTTATCCCAGTTACGTACCTTTACAGTATTTAAACCCAAATCAATTACTTCGCCATCGGCGCCGTAATTTTCTACTTGAATCCAATCACCATAGGTTACTAGGCGATTTGCTGCTATTTGAATACTGGCTACAAAGCCTAAAATAGTGTCTTTAAATACTAACAACGTAACAGCAGCAATAGCACCAAAGCCAGAGAGAATATAAGTAGGTGACTTCTCAAGAAAAATGCTCACAATTAAAATTGCACACACAATAAAGGTTATTAGCTTAACAACCTGAATTAAGCCCTGAATAGGGACCTCGCGGGCAAACTCTAACTGGTTATAAATAGTACCCGCAATGCTCACAATACTGCTAAAAATAAAACCAGCATAAATAATAAGCAAAGCTTGTCCTATCGTTTTTAGTATTTCTCCTGCAATTTCATTAACTGGGTATACGCTATCAAACGTAGCTAAAAACAATACGCAGCACAGCATTCCGGCAATACGCTTATTTAGCTTATTAAGCATAGGAGAAAGCGCACCAATTCGCTCAGGAGAAAGCCTCGTCACTATTTTTTGAATGCCAGGTAACATTAATCTACGAGTAAATAAGTAAACAATTAATAAAGAGAATATTCCTATTGAGACTGCGGTAATTGAGCTAAGAAAATCCGCGTCGGGTACTTTTTCAAACCAAGGAGCAATTAATTCCTGAAGATGGGTGTTGGTCATAGTGTTTCAATTTCCTTACTGATCTGTGGTTCAGGTAAATCTTGTTGAGCATAAATATCGGCAAGCTGCTGATCTTTCGCAACCCATAGCTCATTCACATAATGTTGAAAATTAGCTTTAAATACGTCATCGGTTTGATAGCTGCCCTGCATATTGTCATTAATGGGCGTTACGTCTATTGAAACATAAATAGAATCTAGCTCGCCTTTGAGTAAGTTCCGACAAACGTGATCTGTTTTACCGCTATATACTAAACTTGTATTTAGCATGGCATCAAATTGGTTGACTAGCACTTCAAGCGCAAAAGCAATGCCACCCGCTTTGGGTTTTAATAAGTGCTTAAAAGGACTTTGCTGCAGATTATGCTTAGCCGGCGTAAAGCGTGTGCCTTCAACAAAATTAACGATGGTAGTAGGATAGTGACGAAAATTGCGACAGCTGTGTTTTGTGCGCTCTACATCCAACCCTTTCAACTTTGGGTTTTTAGCTAGTTGCGCTTTGCTTACTCGCTTCATAAACGGCATACCCATAGCCCACGCACCAGTGCCAATAAAAGGCACGTATTTTAATTCATCTTTTAAAAAAAACTTAGGGGCTGGTAATGCATGTAATGAGCTAAGCACGGTTATATCTAACCAACTCGCGTGATTACAAATAAGTAAATACCAACTTTTTGAATTTAAATCGCCACTTATATCAACCACAATATTAGGACAACCTAGCCACAAGCCAAACCGATTACCATTACACCACCCTCGATAAGCGCTGTGCAATAAAGAGTTAACAACAGACAAAGGCAGTAATAACTTAATAAGCCCTAGTACAAATACTAGCGAGCCAAAAAGCATTACATTAGAAAACAATACGCAGCCCACAATTAAGCCGTTAAGCCAATTTGGTAACCACTTTTTTAGCATAACTGTAAGCTCATATTTTTGCCTTTTATTTGGGGTGTTTTTCGAGCGATTGTAATGTTTGCTCTTTATTTTCCCATAAACGATTTAGCTCGCTTTGAAAGCGTACTCTAAATTCAGAATCGCCGGTGTAGTCACCAATAAGCTCTTCGCTTACAGGCCTTACATCCACGTGTACGTTGATATTTTTTACCTTACCACCTGCAAAATCCATGAATGTAGGAATGCCATCAGGGTAATGAATAGTTACGTTAACCACTTTAGTAATTTGCTCGCCCATTGCTTGCATTACAAAAGCAATACCGCCCGCTTTTGGTTTTAATAAATGTGGAAACGGGCTATTTTGGCGCGCATGCTTTTGCGTAGTAAAACGTGTGCCTTCTACAAAGTTGACCACACTTACTGGCATTTCTTTAAATTTTTCGCAGGCTTTGCGCGTGGTTTCTAAATCTTTGCCACGCAGCTTTGGATTCTTTTTTAATTGGCTTTTACTCGTGCGAGTCATAAACGGAAAATCAAGCGCCCACCAACACAAACCTAAAATAGGCACGTAAATAAGCTCTTTTTTCAAAAAGAAGTTTAAAAATGGAATTTTACGATTAAACACGCGCTGTAATACTAAAATATCGACCCAGCTTTGGTGATTTGCAATTACTAGGTACCAATCTTTTAGTTTAAGGTCTTCAAGGCCAGTTACATTAAGTTTAGTTGGCGTAAATAACGCTTGATTTAAGCTATTAAAGGTAACCCAAATAGTTGCAAATTGCTTAGCTGCCCAGCTCATAAGCTTTTGTAGAGGCTTAATAGGGATAAGCTTTATAAGCCCACAAACAAAAATAGGCACAAACCAAAAAAGTGTGTTTATTGTGTAAAAAATAATACTAAATACACTGCGAATAACTGACATTACTTCCATTCCTTTAAACATTGCGCAGCCACTAATACTGCGCTTTCAGTTGCTTACAAATTAATCTTCAAAATAGGTATAGCCTTCAAGGCCTGCATTAAGCTCAGCTAAATAACCTTCTTTACACTGCGTCGATACATCAAGTTTATTAACTTGGTACGCAAAGTTGTCAGCTAAAATGGCGCTATCATAGTCAACAAACTTTAATACATCCTTAACGCTATCACCTTTTATGGCATTGGTTAACACATAACCTTCATCGTTAAGCTCTACATGCACTGAATCAGTGTCACCAAATAGGTTATGTAAATCGCCTAAAATTTCTTGATATGCACCCACCATAAACATAGCAATGTGGTATTGCTCACCGTGTTTATATTCTGGAATAGGTAGGCTGGTTTCGATACCAGCGCCTTCAACGTATTCGCGGATTTGCCCGTCAGAGTCACAGGTAATATCTTGAATAATCGCGCGCTGAGTCAGTGGCTGAGTTAAGTTTTCGATTGGCATAACAGGAAACAACTGCTGAATACCCCATACATCAGGCAACGACTGAAATAATGAAAAGTTAACAAAGAGTTTATCAGCAAGCTTTTCGTTTAAATCGTCGAGTACTTCACGATGCGCGCGCGCATTATTACTAAGCGATGCACGTACACGATGTAAAATAGTAAAGTAAAGCTGCTCTATTTTCGCCCACTCTAGCATGCTTACTAAGCCATGCACGTACTGATCGTGCGCTTCGCTAAATAAGTGCATAGCGTCGTGATAAATCTCTAATGCCATACGCGGGTTTAAACGCTGTAAACACTGCCACATTTCATCAAGCACTAATGCGCTATTTTCAAGCGGTGGCTCTGGATTTAAATGATTAGGCGCTTTTTCTACGTCAATTACATCGGTAATTAATACCGCATGGTGAGCAGTTAAAGCACGCCCCGACTCGGTGATAATGGCCGGATGCGTAAGGTTATGCTGATCGCACACCTCAGCAAATGCATTCACTACGTTACGCGCATACTCTTCTACGGTGTAATTCATTGAACATGCACTACGCGAGCCAGAGCCCTCGTAATCAACACCTAAGCCGCCGCCCACATCAACGGTATTTAACGGTACGTTTAATTGTGTAAGCTCAGCAAAGTGGCGTGCACATTCACGTAAAGCACGGTGAATATCACGAATATTAGCAATTTGAGAACCAATATGAAAATGCACCATTTGCATTAAGTGCAGCTTATTATGCTTTTTAAGCACTTCAACAGCACTTAGTACTTGGCCTGCTGTTAAACCAAACTTGCCTTTTTCGCCGCCCGTGTTTTGCCACTTGCCTTTGCCTACTGAGTTTAGGCGAATGCGAATACCAATAGCCGGTTCAATGCCTAGGTTGTCTATTTCTTCAAGTAGTGTGGTCAGTTCTGAAAGCTTCTCTACCACAATTTTTACGCTGTGGCCCATTGCTTGACCAATACACGCTAGGCGTAAAAACTCACTGTCTTTATAGCCGTTACACACTATTGTGATTGGCTCTTTTGCTACACCCAAAATAGCCATAAGTTCTGGCTTTGAGCCTGCTTCTAGGCCAACAAGCCCGCTTGGATGCGCTAATAGTTTACTTACTACAGAACGTTGCTGATTTACTTTAATTGGGTAAACACAGGTGTATTTTCCGTTATATTCACGATTTGCTCGCGCTTGCGTAAACGCGTTAGTAAGGGTGTCTACACGATTTTTTAAAATATCGGTAAAGCGTACTAAAACCGGCAACGTTAAACCTTGTTGCTTAAACTGCTCAGTTAATTGCGTTAAAGAAATGGCCGGTTTTGTTTGGTCGCCATCTGGGTAAGCCACCAGTTCGCCTTGTGCGTTAATATCAAAATAACCATCACTCCAATGAGCAACGTTATAAGTGGCGCGTGCTGTTTCTAAACCCCAGGTCATGGCAACTCTTCTTTAGTCAATTAGGTATAAAGGCGCATTTTAATACGTCACTATCCACTAGGCTAACAAAAATTGAACTTTCACTCATTCCTAACTAACTTTATTCGTCAAATCAGTTAAAATGTCATTGAGCAAAACGCCAAGCACTGGCAGAATTGCCCCTTTTTCATACTCAACCTAAAAAGTGTAATAGTAACTATGGCAAATTTAGATCAAAGTAAGTGGTTTACTGAAATTAGCGACCGCGATGGCAGCGCATTTTCATTACGTATTAATAAAAAGTTAGATGAAAAACAGTCTCCTTTTCAAAAGGTAGAAATGTTTGAAACCACAGACTTTGGTAATTTAATGATCATCGACGGGTGTACTATGGTAACAACCCGCGAAAACTTCTTTTATCATGAGATGATCAGCCACCCTGCACTTTTAGCGCATCCAAACCCTAAAAACGTCGTTATTATTGGCGGCGGCGACTGCGGTACTTTACGCGAAGTATTAAAACACCCAGGCGTAGAAACTGTAACGCAAATAGATATCGACGAAGTAGTAACGCAAATGTCGTTAAAATACTTCCCAGAGCTTTGTGAATCTAATAACGACGCCCGTGCAACGGTTATGTTTGACGACGGTATTAAATACATGCGCGAAGCCGCTGGCGAATCTATCGACGTAGTGATTGTTGATGGCACAGATCCGGTAGGTCCAGGTGAGGGTTTATTTAACCATGCGTTTTACACAAGCTGTTTAGATGCACTGCGCCCAGGTGGTATTTTAGTACAACAAAGTGAATCGCCACTTATGCACATGCCATTATTAGTTGAAATGCGCGAAGCAATGTTAAGCGTAGGCTTTAACGATTTACAAACATTACCATTTCCACAACCAATTTACCCAAGCGGTTTATGGTCAGTAACACTTGCACGTAAATCACAAGCATTTGACGGCTTTAGAGAAGATGGCGCGGCACAAATAGCCGAGCACAGTGAATACTACAATAGCGGTATTCATCATGGCGCACTCGCTACACCTAACTACATGAAACGCGCATTCGATAAAAAATAATACCAATCTGCTTATATATGGGGTCTATTTAACGTTAAGAAAATTACGCTAGAACTAGGCAAAAATTTTTGTATCTAGTTGTTCTAAATAAAAAATTTTTAACGACGTTATAGTGCAATTTAATTCGTTAAATTGATCAAAGATTTATGCAGGTTGGTATAATCTATACCAATTTTATTAAACTAAAAAGGGAGCATTTAAATGCTCCCTTTTTTATACTTTTAAAAACGCCATTGCGCATTTAGCATTATTTGCTGCTGCGAGATTCGTTCATTAAATCCAATTGGCTCTCTATTTTTTGCAGCACTTTTAAGTGCAGAACCTTCAACCCCTATTTGTAGTTTATTAGTGAGCTGGTAGCGCCATGTTGCGGTTAAGCCTTCCCCATTGCTGGCATTAGGGTCAAACGCAGTTGTGTCGTTGTCAGTAACTTTAAAATAATCATAACGTACTGAAACTCGATGTTTGCCTTCTTTATGGCTCAGCATTAAATAATGGCTATAAAAAGCATTATCAATTAATGCGTTACTGCCCATTTCAGTTTTACCATTAAGTACCTGTGCTATTAAACGTGTTTTACTATTAAACTTATAAAGCCAAGCGGCGCTTGTAAAGCGAGTATCCCAAGCATACTGCCCTGTACTAATATTAAGTGTGGTTGGGTCGCCATTATTGTTGTAATAATAAATTCGAAATTGTGATTTTTTTAAGTAATCCCAATGTACGCCAGCGTAATAGCCAAAACGACCGTCTACTTCTTCAAACGGTAAAACCTGATTAGCCTGCCAACGTAATTCGTATGCATTTAATGCCGCTATAGGCGCAAATTTAACACTTTCGTTAAATGTAGTTTGTCTATCGTGTAATGCAAAACCACGCCACGCAAGTAAAGTACCTGCAGGGTCATTGCCTTTAAATGTAGCACCTACAAAACTAAAGCTATGAGCGCTGTTAAAACGTTTTGCTGGGCGCTTAATAGTTACCTCTGCGCCAACAGTGCGTACTTCCTCGCCAATCCAGCTATTAATAGCTGAGTTTGTATAGTTATAAGGAGAAGTCCATCCTATATCAGGGTTTTCAAGCGACATAAGTGGGTAAAAGCCCCCCACGCGCATGTGCCATTTATAGTTGCTGTTAGATAACGGCTGATACTTTATATAAGCCTGCGTAAAACCAAGGCCAACGTCAGGATCTTGATTCGCATTTAACACCCCATGAGCCGACCAACTAGATGCTAAATCAACATTAAAATCTAAAATACCTTGGGATAAAATAAGTTCGTCGCTTTTAGTATCGTGCCGATATAGCCCAAGGCCGCCCTCTTGGAAGCTACGTATATCGTCCCCCTGCACGGCTCTAATTTGTATCAAGCCTTTTACTTGTGCATACAACACATTACTAAAACATAAAGCACCGGCTAAAAATGCCAGCCTTATTAAGCGATTAATAGTCATCAAATTCATCCGTAGCAAAGTCAATTTGCTCCGCAATTTCCTGCATTACTTTATAAGTAATAGGGTTAGTAGCCACAGTAATAGTTTGAAATTCAACCTTACTAATATCACTAAACCCAGAATGCCAAACACTTAACGTGTATTCGCCTGCATTGGCATTTAAATCAACATTCCCGTTTTCATCAGTGATTGCAAAAATAGTACTATCTACCACCACAATATAACCTAGCATCCAATCATGAATATTACAGCCAAGCTCAACAACACCCGTTTGATCAAAAGTAATGGGCGCTTTTGGATGCTCCTTATATAGCTTTAATTCGAACGTTTTGGCTTTAGAAAATGAATAAACATGATGCATAATTGAGTCCGCATTCGGAAACTCTACTTTTGCATTTTGTGGGACAACTAAAATACGCGGCTTAAATTCTCGATTTTGCTGGGTCATCGCATAAGGTGCTTCTGGAGGAATAACGCTAGAGGGGTCTCCTGCAGTTAGCCATACAACAGCATTAGGTAATGGGTCATTATTAGCATTTTTAATTGTAATATTTGCTGCAAAAACTCCAGTACTAACACTTAGTAAAAATACATAAAGTAAGCTTTTTATCATTTTCTTGTCGCTATTATCAATTTGTTTACATTATAGACCGATTAAGCCACCAAATTCTTTCTATTTTTTAAAACATTGAATACGTATGTAAGCAGTCGTATTAATCATCAACAGTCATTATCCTTAGATGTCACCACCGACTCATCTAAGGACACACCATGAGAATACCAGCACTTGTGCTTTTAGCCTTTGCTAGTAATAGCTACGGACAAACCGTAGAGCTAAAATCGCCAGACACACAAATAACAGTAAGCATCTCTGACGAGAACAACACGCCAAGCTACGCAATAAAATTTAAAAACAAAGCGGTTATAAACAAATCTTTACTGGGGTTTGAATTTAAAACACAAGCAGCTTTTAGCGATGGCTTTAAAATTAAAAGCATTGAACAACAAAGCGTTAACTCGCAGTGGCAACAACCTTGGGGCGAACGTCAAAACGTTGTTGACGAATATAACGAAGTAGCCGTTACCTTTACAAAAAACGAGCCAAATAAAGGTACCTACACAATTCGATTTAAAGCATTTGATAGTGGTGTAGGTTTTCGATACGAAGTACCACAACAAGCCGGCTTCGAACATACAGAAATAACCAAAGAGCTAACTGAATTTGCAATAAACAATAGTCATGATGCAACAGCATGGTGGATACCTGCTCGTGGCTGGAACCGCTACGAATATGTTTACAACACTACTCCACTTAACGAAGCTCCACTAGCTCACACACCATTTACGTTTAAAACAAGTGACGGTACTCATATTAGTATTCATGAAGCCGCACTTGTTGATTACGCAGGCATGGTGCTTAATCAACGCCGCTCTGGTACGTTCACTGCCGATTTAACGCCGTGGTCAGATGGTGTTGCCGTTAAAAAACAAGGTGCTTTTAAAACACCATGGCGCACCATTCAAATAGCCGACAGCGCTGTTGGCTTAGTTAATTCAGATATAATACTAAACCTAAACGAGCCTAATAAACTCGGCGACGTGTCGTGGGTTAAGCCTGGCAAATACGTGGGTATCTGGTGGGGTATGCATATAAACACGCAAACTTGGGGTAGCGGTAAAAAACACGGCGCCACTACGCAAACCACAAAATACTATATGGATTTTGCAGCGCAGTATGGTTTTGATGGCGTACTCGTTGAAGGCTGGAATATTGGCTGGGATGGCGATTGGTATTTTAATGGCGATGTATTTAACTTTACCAAACCGTACGACGACTTTGATATAGCAGCGCTTACTCAATACGGCAAAGAAAAAGGCGTACAGCTCATTGGCCATCACGAAACATCAGGCAATGTAAGCAACTACCGTGACCAAATGGAAGATGCTTTTGCCCTTTACGAAAAATCAAACGTAAGCCAAGTAAAAACAGGTTATGTAGCCGATGGCGGAAATATAAAACGTATAGACAAAAACGGTATTGCTCGCCACGAATGGCATGACGGCCAGTTTATGGTTAACGAATACCTTTATAACGTAAAACTTGCGGCTAAGCATAAAATTAGCATTAATACTCACGAGCCAATTAAAGATACAGGCCTGCGCCGTACTTACCCAAACTGGATCGCGCGCGAAGGTGCACGCGGACAAGAATATAATGCATGGGGTTCACCACCTAACCCACCAGAGCATGTACCAATGCTTGCTTTTACCCGCATGCTTGCAGGACCAATGGACTTTACGCCAGGTATTTTTGATATGAGCTTTAATGGTTTAGGAGGCGATACAAACCGCCCACAAACCACACTCGCCAAACAACTCGCGCTTTATGTTGTTTTGTATAGCCCAATTCAAATGGCTGCCGACTTACCTAAAAACTATTTGGCTAAGCCCGATGCGTTTCAATTCATTCAAGACGTACCAACAGATTGGCAGCAAAGTATTGCTATTGATGGTGAAGTAGGCGACTTTATTGTATTCGCTCGTAAAGAACGTAAAAGCACTAAATACTCAGGAAATGATTGGTACCTAGGTGCTGTTACGGACGAAAAAGCCAGAACTGTTGAGGTAAAACTCGACTTTTTAGAGCAAGGCAAAAAGTTTGAAGCACAAATTTATAAAGATGGTAAAAGCGCAGAGTGGAAAAATAATCCGTACGATATAGCTATCGAAAAACGTATTGTAACTGCAAGCGATAAACTAACGCTTAAATTAGCCACTAGTGGCGGTACAGCTATTCGTTTTAAAGCACTTTAATATAATAAAGCCCCTGCATTTACTATGCAGGGGTTGATACCTTTATTGGCAAATATACTTGTGCACTTAAACCGCCTTCTGGGCGGTTTTCTAGTTTTACTTTACCGTCGTGCATATCAACAATGCGTTTAATAATAGCAAGGCCTAGGCCACTGCCTTCACTTCCTCGTGCAGCATCGCCTTGTTTAAAAGGCTCAAAAACAGACTCTAATTCGTTTTCAGGAATGCCGGGGCCACTATCGTTTACAGCGATAACTACATATTTTTTGTTTGAATTAAAGTAGCTAAGTACTTCAATATCGCCCTCAGAATAACGCAGCGCATTACCAATCATGTTGGTAATTACACGTTTAATAGCCACAGAGCTTAACGGTATATTGCCTATATTTGGATTACTTTTAAACGTAATAGTACGTTGATGCTGAAGCTCAGAATTGACAACCTCGGCAACTAAAGCATTGATATCTTCGCAACTTAGTTCTTCACGTTTATGGTGGCGTAGATACTCAATAAACTGATCAATAATCCCGTTCATGTCTTCTATATCGTAAATAATACCTTCACGAAGATAATCATCTTCATCAACCATCATTTCGGTGGCTAAACGGATACGCGTAAGCGGCGTACGTAAATCATGAGATACACCGGCCATTAGTAAACGGCGGTCGTTTTCAAGTGCAGCAATTCCGCGCGACATTTGGTTAAACGCGCGCGTTACTTCTATTACTTCTGTTGAGCCTTGTTCTTCTAACTTGGTAGAAAAGTCGCCTTTACCCACTTTCACTGCAGCTTGTTGCAGTGCTTTTAATGGTCTATTAAGGTGCCTTGCAAACAACCACCCACCCAGCACACTTAAAAAGCCAATACTTGATAAGTAAAAAGTTAAAAACTCTAAGTTGTTCTCTTTAAAGCCTTTAAGCGGTACTTTGACCCAATAACCTGGCGCTTGCGGTGCTTCAACCCAATAAATCAACGGATCAGTTTGGCTAATACGTACACGAGAATAACCACCAAGTTGCTCAGTCATGCTACGCGATAGCATAGAATATTCGCGGCTTTGCCCAAGCCCTTGGCGCATTGCTTCGCGCTGCGTCATGACTTCAATGCCGGTAATTTCAAAAAACTTTGCAGATACTTCGTCGTTTATTTCAACGCCATCTTCCCAGTCAATAAATACTGTTTTAATTTGCTTAGCAAGCATCAAGTTAACTTGCTCAATGGTTGGTTTTACAACATAAAAACTAACCGTAACATAAGACACTATTTGATTTATGAGCAGCAGAGCCGCCACTAAAAAAACAGTTTGTCCAAAAGCACTGCGCGGAAACATGCCCATAAATATTACTTTTCACCGTCGGGAACAAACACATACCCCAAACCCCAAACGGTTTGAATATATCGCGGATTGGCAGCATCTACTTCAATCATGCGGCGAAGTCTCGACACTTGCACATCAATGCTTCGCTCAAGCGCACTGTAATCGCGGCCACGCGCTAAGTTCATTAGCTTATCGCGGCTAAGTGGCTCACGTGGATGCGAAACAAGCGCTTTAAGCACTGCAAACTCACCACTGGTAAGCGATATTGTTTTATCCCCTTCACTCATTTCGCGCGTTGCTAAATTAAGCGTAAATTTACCAAAAGCGATTAAGTTTTCTTCAGCAGCAGGTGCGCCTGGCACTTCTTTTGCGCGGCGACGTAAAATAGCTTTTATGCGAGCAAGTAGCTCTCGTGGATTAAATGGTTTTGGAATGTAATCGTCAGCGCCAAGTTCAAGGCCAATAATGCGATCTACTTCGTCGCCCTTTGCAGTAAGCATAACAATAGGAATTTCATTTTCTTTTTGGCGTAGACGGCGGCAAATAGATAAGCCATCCTCGCCTGGGAGCATTAAATCGAGAACCATTAAGTGAAAGTTTTCTCGCTCTAGGAGTCTATCCATTTGCTCCGAGTTTCCTGCGGTTCTAACAATAAAGCCTTGCTCTACTAAATAACGTTCAAGCAAACTGCGTAAGCGCATATCGTCATCAACAACTAATACTTTTGTGGTTTCGTGTCCCATAATCTCTTTCTTATTTTTATATCCAATTACTAGTTAATATAAATGAAAAACTTAATAATCAAAAACTAATTACTTGCTTAGATTGTTACTGAACATTTCAAAGCTTACTTACTCGTACTTTATTACATTTTACGCTCGACAAGTTTTGGCAAATTTAATAACGTGCACACCATTAGAGCTAATAAAGAATTCACCATGAAAACAAATTTAGTTACCCGCGAAGGTTACTTACAATTACAACAAGAACACGACCAACTATGGAACGTTAAACGCCCAGAAGTAACAAAAATAGTAAGCTGGGCAGCCAGCCTCGGAGATCGCTCTGAGAACGCAGACTATCAGTACAACAAGCGTTTGCTACGCCAAATTGACCGTCGTGTACGCTATTTACGCAAACGCATACCTGATTTAAAAATCATCGACTACTCTCCCGTTCAAGATGGAAAAGTGTTTTTTGGTGCATGGGTCGAAATTGAAAACGAAGAAGGTGAAACTAAAAAATTCAGAATTGTCGGACCTGATGAAATTTACGACCGAAAAGATTACATATCGATAGACTCACCTATGGCGCGGGCGCTGATTAAAAAACAAGTAGATGACGATTTTGAGGTACCTACTCCTCAGGGTAAAAAACAGTGGTATGTAAACAGTATCGATTACCAAAAAAAGAAATAAAAAGTTTTGATTCAGATCATGTTAACTTTTGATTGTGTAAATTAAACCAATAAGCTATAACTGAATTATTCAAGTTGATTTGTTTAATTTGAAAGCAGTTAATTAAGGTCGTGGTTATGTCAAACATAGTACAGCGCATATTAAATAATGCCGTATTGTTTGCACTTTTAATGAGTGTAAGTTTGACGCTGCATGCCAGTAACACTGAAGTAAACCTTGATAACGCTAAACTATCTAATCACTTTATTGCTTGTGACATTCCTGACCAAGCAAACCTCGATTTTGACGTAGACTCTCACGTTAATACTATTACCTTTAGGTCGCCTCAACCACTTCCTAATGTCGTAGATTCTTTTTATAAGAGCACCAATCTAAACAGACCTTTTAGCACTGCGTACCAACGCGGACCACCTAGCTATTTAATTTAATTCATTATTTTACAACTTAATTAAATTTTATAACTACTAAGGTGACTACTATGTCTAACTTTAAAGAATTACGTACTCAAAATGTTTCTCACGGCGTTATTGCAAGCACATTTGCAGATGACCAACCATTGATTGATTTATCATCTCCAGCGCTAAAAATGGTAAATAACTTTACTCAAAAAACGCCTATTCGTGCAGAGCATACAACAACGATTACAGATGCACTTAAACAAGTTAGCTCGCAACAATCTGATTTTGTTTTAGTAACCGACGAGAACCAAAAATTGATTGGTCTTGTTTCTAGCGCCGATTTACAAAGCTCTAAAATTACTATTATTGCAGAGCGTTTAAATACCCCACGAAGTGAAGTAAGCTTGCGCGATATTATGACGCCAATTAGCCGACTTACAGGTGTAAGCATGCAAAGTTTAAGCTATGCATGTATTGGTGATGCGCTGCAAACAATGGAGCATCAAGGTGTAATGTTTTTATTAGTAACAACAGCAAGTAGCGAAATTTGTGGTTTAATTTCAGCTCGCCAAATAGCTAAAACATTACATATTCCACTGCATATTAGCCCTATTGCTCACTCTTTCAGTGAAGTATTAGAAAACATTGAGCACCCTCACTAGGGCGCTCTTTTAGTTGAATTGATTTACTCCCCTCCCAACCATCTTAAAGCAAGTGAAATAGCTTGCTTTAAGAGCTTTTTATTACTACCTCCTGTGATATTATTCAAGCAATTAACGGCGCCAGTAACACGCTTCTGGTCTTATTTTATTGTATAAAAAGGTTTTTGCATGAGCGATATCTCTGCACGTTTAGCCGGTGAGTTAAACGCACAGCAGCAACAGGTTGTTGCAGCTACAAAATTACTTGATGAAGGCGCAACTGTTCCTTTTATTGCCCGCTACAGAAAAGAAGTTACCGGCGGCCTAGACGACACCCAATTACGCCTTTTAGAGCAGCGTTTATCGTATTTACGTGAACTAGAAGAGCGCCGTAGTTTTATTTTATCGACCATCGAATCGCAAAATAAATTAACGCCAGAGCTAAGTGCCGATATAACTAATGCACAAAGTAAAACTGAACTTGAAGATTTATACCTACCTTATAAAGCTAAGCGCCGTACTAAAGGCCAAATAGCAATTGAAGCTGGTTTAGAGCCTCTTGCAGATGCACTATTTAAAGATGCTAACCTTGACCCAGAGCAACAAGCAGATCAATTTGTAAGTGCTGAAAAAGGCTTTGCAGATACAAAAGCTGTACTCGAAGGCGCTAAATTTATCTTGATGGAGCGCTTTGCTGAAGACGCAAAATTACTTGCTAAATTTAGAAGTCACATAAGCCAAAACGGCGCAATTGAAAGCACTGTAATTAAAGGCCAAGAGCAAGCTGGTGCAAAATACCGTGACTACTTCGAGCATCAAGAACTTCTCAAAAAAGTACCTTCTCACCGTGCGCTTGCTATGCTTAGAGCCCGAAATGAAGGTGTACTTCAGTTAAATGTTAATCCAGAGCCTAGCGCTGAAAATTCAGCGCAACTATGTGCCAACATGATTGCTGACCATTACCGTTTAGATATTAAATATAAAGCGGCAAGTCCTTGGTTATTAAACGTTGTGCAATGGGCGTGGAAAATTAAGTTAGGATTACACCTAGAGAATGAATTTTTTGCAGCAATGCGCGAAAAAGCAGAAGCTGGTGCAATCGACGTATTTGCTAAAAACTTAAAAGATTTATTAATGGCAGCACCTGCAGGCCCCCGTACTACTTTAGGTCTTGATCCAGGCCTTCGTACTGGCTGTAAGATTGCCGTTGTTGATAGCACAGGTAAATTACTAGCTACACAAACTATTTTCCCTCATGCACCACAAAATCATTGGGATAAATCAGTGCGTACGTTAGAGCAACTTTGTCGTCAGCATAAAGTTGAGCTAATTGCGATTGGTAACGGTACTGCATCACGCGAATCAGATAAGTTGGTTGCTGAGCTTATAAAAGCAAACAGCGAACTTAAGCTTAGTAAAATTATGGTTAGCGAAGCGGGTGCATCGGTTTACTCAGCTTCTGAATTTGCAGCTAATGAATTCCCAGATTTAGATGTTTCTATACGAGGGGCTGTCTCTATTGCGCGCCGCCTTCAAGATCCTCTTGCTGAACTTGTTAAAATTGAGCCAAAATCAATTGGTGTTGGCCAATACCAACACGATGTATCGCAAAGCCAATTAGGCCAAAGCCTTATTTCAGTAGTTGAAGACTGTGTAAACTCAGTAGGCGTAGATTTAAACATGGCATCGGTACCGCTACTTACACGCGTATCTGGTTTGAACAAAACATTAGCGCAAAATATCGTTAATTATCGCGATGCTAACGGCACATTTACTAAACGTAGTGAGCTTAAAAAGGTTGAGCGTTTAGGGCCAAAAGCATTTGAACAAGCGGCTGGTTTTTTACGTATTAACAATGGTAGCGATCCTCTAGATAACTCATCAGTTCACCCTGAAGCTTATCCTGTTGTTAAACGTATTTGTGAACGCAATAGCGTCGATGTCAGTAACCTAATTGGTAACAGCGACTTTTTAACTAAACTTGCTGCTAACGATTACACTGACGAAAAATTTGGCTTACCAACCGTTACCGACATTATTACTGAGCTTGATAAACCAGGTCGAGATCCTCGCCCTGAATTTAAAACAGCTGAGTTTAAAGCCGGTGTTGAAAAAATTAGTGACCTAAAACCAGGTATGATTTTAGAAGGCGTGGTTTCAAACGTTGCTAATTTTGGTGCGTTTGTTGATGTAGGTGTTCACCAAGATGGTTTAGTGCATATTTCAGCAATCACGAATAAATTTATATCAGATCCGCGTGAAGTTGTTAAAGCTGGTGATATTGTAAAGGTTAAAGTTGTTGAAGTAGACGCTGCACGTAAACGTATAAGCTTTACTATGCGCTTAGATGACGACATTGACACAAGTAATAAGTCAGCAGCGCCAGCTACGCAAAAGCCACAAACACGTGCTAATAATTCGCAACCTCGCGCTGCAAAGCCTAAACGTGACAATGGCAATGCGTTAATGGGTAATGCATTTGCCGATGCGTTCGCTAATGCTAAAGTGAAAAAATAATACTTGTACAGCTAAGCTAAAACGAAAAAAACCGCGTAAGCGGTTTTTTTGTGGTTACGTTTTACTAAATTATTAACTTAACGCTGAAAAACTACTTTGGCTCGCTGGCGATGTAGCCATTTGATAAAAGTTAGCAATACGCCCCGCCCGTGCCTCAACATCGGCATCACGTGTTTGCTCGTCACTTTTAGCTGTTTTTGTATCGCTGCTTTCATCGCTAGAGAATGACGCTTCAAGTTTACTTTTTGCGTCTTCGTCGTCTTCTTTTTCAGGTTGTGCAAGCTCAGCCTGAGCCGCTGCTAGCTTTTGCGTAGCATCTGCAGCAATAGAGCGATCAGCTCCCGAAGGCTCTGCAGGCGCTAATGCGGCAGCGCGTACCGTTTGCATTTTGTCTATAGTCGCTTGCGGATCACCCGGAACTTCAGATACATCTATTTGTACTTCTCCGCCAACTGCGTAGTTAGTACCATCTGGGCCACGTTGATACTCATAGCTTGGCGAGCCAGCATGTTGCCCACCTACAGAAGCGTGCGCTTGCTCGTGTATTCGTACTTCAGTATCTCGTGCTTTTAGCTCTGTAATTTGTTGTTGTTCTTGTTCTAATTGCAGCTCTTCTTGCTCAGATTCTTTTTTCTCAATTGCTTCACTTTCTTCCTCAGAGCCCTCAGGGTTTTCTGAGTTTCCATCGCGCTGCTGAACTGACTTTTCGTCTGCTATTTTTCCCGTTGCGTTATACGTCGCACCATCGCTACTGCCTGTTAATTTTGCTTTTTCAGAATCACTTTGCGCTTTGGTTTCTGTATTGCTTGCGCTACTAGATGCGGGAGCAGGAATAACTTCGCGTAGTTGGTTGTCACGCCGTGCAGTTTCCGTATAAACATTTGCAGTGTTTATATTGATAGACGGAAATGGCGTGACAATATTCATAATACTAAACTTTAATATCGATTAACGTGCCAAGTACATCATCGGCCGTTTGAATTGATTGCGTATTTGCCTTGGCATTAAACTCTTCAACTTTTAAGTTAACAAGCGCTTCATCAACACGAGCAGGCTGTGCTACAGGTGCAGTAATAGCTTCTTCAGGGCGTGCTGCTGTAAGCTGACGTTGCTGCGCTAACTGTGCGTCATCTTGCTGTTCTATACTGGCACGGTTAATCTCAGCACTGGCTTTTTCAATACCTTGGCTAGCTCGATTAAACCCTTCTACACCACTATTAAATACAGATCCGATTGGCATATTAAAACCTCCACCAAATAAACATTGTTTAATTATCGCTCAGGTTCTGCTCAAAATAAAGCTTTAAACAGCGCTATTCTTAGCTCTATTTTAAAGCATTGATTTAACGACAGATAAAAACTCACTTTTATGAGAAATAAACGGCGCGTGCGACGCTTTATCTAGCACTTCGTATTCAAACTCAGTATTTAGTACTGACATTTCACTAATTGCTTTATAAGGCACTAAGGCATCAAGTCGGCCAAATACTCCTTTGATAGGTACTGGGCAATGAGCAAATAAATCACGTAAATCGTCGTTTTGTAAAATATCTAAACCAGCACTCAGGGCGTCGCTTTGTGGTGCGCTGTACTGATTTAGTAATTGTTTAAGCAGCTTTATATCATCACGCGCCGACTCGCTACCCATCGCTTGAATAGCTAAGAAGCGCTCTATTGTTTTCTCTCGATGATTAACTAACTGCTCTTTAAACTGCGCCAATACATTCGCTTTTATCCCGGGCCAATTATCTGCCTCCGCAAAAAAAGGAGTCGATGCAATTAAAATAACTTTTGATACTTTTTCAGGCCAATGCTTAGCAATATAAAGTGCAAATAATCCACCTAACGACCACCCCATTAAAATGGTCTTCGGCTTTAACTGCTTACTTAAAGTTTCTGCTGCATCATGCAAAGTATAAGGGCTTGGGCAAACATGGTTATTACCAAACCCAGGTAGGTCAAGGCTACGTACACTTCCTGAATATAAAAACTCAAGTTCTGGCTGTACTAACTGCCATACGCCCTGATTCATTCCCCAACCATGTAATAACACTAACTCATTTTGCATATTTGCCTAACCTTTACCAAACTTAGGCTCATCATAACGTTTAAAAAGGCGATTGCAATGCAAGGAGCGAGTCAGTGAAACAAGCCGTTTTAAATTGGTTATTTCCCTCTTATTGCATGCAATGTCAAAATACGATTACGACCTCTTTAGGGCTTTGTGATTATTGCCTTGAAGATTTACCATTGTTTGATTTTAGTAAGCATAAGAATTTACTGCATCGACCCGATATTGTTGAGATGTTTCCTAATTGCGAGTTTGATAAATTATTTGCCTGTGCTTTTTATCAACCTCCCTTTGAACATTGGCTTAAAAGGCTAAAATTTAATAATCAAATTCATTATAAAAAGGCATTGCAGCAAGTTATACAAAAACAATTAACGCAGTTTTTTGAGCAAAGCCCTACTTTGCCAGATACCTTTATTATTTTACCTCTTCATAAAAGCCGATTCATTACTCGCGGGTTTAATCAGGTAAGCCAAGTTTGGCAACCATGTTTAGCTAATTACGCATCAGTGAGTAACGTACTTATTCGCAATAAAAACACACAAGCTCAGTCGGAGCTATCTAAAGCAAAGCGTATTAAAAACTTAAAAAATGCCTTTATTTGTACAGAGGATATGGGCGGTAAAACAGTCGCTATTGTTGATGATGTGATGACGACAGGGGCAACATTAAACGCAGCTACTAGTGCACTAAAACAAGCAGGCGCTAAACAAGTGTGGGCTTTTACAACTTGCTTAACGCCTATTTAATTATTAAAAAGTATTATACCAATCCGCAATAATACTTAATCATTTTACGGGGCTAAACGTGTCGCTACCTGAGTTAAAAAATTTTCATTTACGACTGCATGGATGCAGAAGGTAGAGCAATGCAGAAGCAATTGCCGAGAACAACTAAATAGCGAATTTTTTGCCTAGCTCTCAACACGTTTTTCCATCCTCAAAATAGATCACTTAATTTAAGCGAATTAGTATTATTCGCCATTTGCACGAAACGTATGGCCAAAAAATAAAGCGTTGCTTAGTAGTCGACTAGTCCCATACCAGTAACCTCTAAATACAGGGTCGTCGGTCATGCCTATTACTGTACCTCGTCCGTATGAGTGAGCAATTAAGCCTGCGCCGCCAGCAACTTGCTCAACATTAACGGCATCGGTAAAGCCTGCCAATAATGGATTTTTAGTGTAGGTAAGTACATTTACGAACGGAGCATCGGAAGCTTCTAGCAACCAAGTACTGTTTTTGAATACGGGCAATGTATTACGCTTAAGTGAAAATGTAAGCGGATGAGTTAAATCTACATTAGTATTAAAAATAGCACCTGCAATGCGTTGACGTCCTGCTAAATGATCTTTATCGCCATAACTTAAATCTGTCGTTTTAAATGCACTTGCTACATCTTGTCGTGATAGATAGCTTGCTTTAAGTAATTGCTGATCAGCTAAAAATTTAGCGCCGCCTTTGTGACCCCAAATAACGCCGCCTTTCCTTACCCAGCTTTTAATAGCCACTTTGTCGGCATCAGATAAGCTATTGTAATTGCCATGAGCAAGCACAATATGACTGTAGTCACTTAACTCGAGTGAACTAAAGCGGTTCATTTCAACAATTGTTGGTGCAACACCTACAAAGCGATCTAGGTAATACCACACTTCGCCGACTTCGTACTGGCTTGCGCCTTGCCCGCCAATAAGCAGTACTTTTGGAGCACTAACAACCGCCATTGATCGCGACCCTAAATCGGCTCCTTTGCTTGTTAAACCTGATGTAATAGGTTTGATTGCAATACCAAACTCATTTTGTGCTTTATTTAGCAAGGTAATCCAATCTGTATTTGTTTGTAGTCCAGCCGGTATAATAATACTCCCAGGTTTAAAATTAATTTCTCCTGATGTTGATTTAGCCGTTAATGCTTTTAGCGCTACACGTGCTTTTATACCTTGCTGTAATAAGCTATTTAACATTTTAGGTGCTAAATAATCATCCCACGAAAAACCAAATGCGTAACCTTCGGTGAGTGAAGAAAATGATGGGGTTGCTACTTTTTCCCATGCTTTATCAGCAACCTTTAATCCCCAACTACTTTTAACTTTAGAAAATGGCAAATTAAACGCATGCGCTAATGTCCAGCCAGATACATCGTAAAAAGTATTATCGGCAAAGTTTTTTTGCTCACTAAAAATCGCTTTTACCAAACGATATTGTGGTTGTGCTAATGGTACAAAATAGCTATGTGTACTGAAATTCTTACCATCTGCTTTTAATGATTTAGTAAGTGGGTAAGCGTTAATTTGGTGCTGCTTTAACAATTCTAAAAAGTGCATAATACGGGTGTTGTCGCTTGCACCTTCAACAACATAACCTTCAAAGCTTTCATCGCTGGCTAAATCAGTAGCTTGATTGTAAAACTTAGCCTGGTAATCAAGTAATGCTTGGCGGTTATCAACTGCTGCCTTAAAGGTAGATAAACTCGTTAACAGTTGATTTTTAATAGTGAAAGGAAAGCTCAAAGGTCCATTTATAGTGTCTTGAATATGTCCGCGAGAACTTGCTTGTTCAAATAAAATGCCTATGCCGCCATTTACATCTGGGTAAGTTGAGCCTTTTCCATAGTAAAAATCGTCAAAGCTTTCTTCTGTAAAATAAAGTGCATTGTTTTCATCTAAGGTTTTTGCATGATAGTTGGCAATTGCCTTTGTTAAGGTAACATTTTCATCAGGTGTTATAGGGTGCTTACGACTTGGAATACCTGGTTGAAAAAAGTAACTGCTGTTTGGACCCATTTCATGAAAATCGGTTAAGACATTTGGTTTCCACTGATGAAATTTAGCAATACGTGCACGCGATTCAGGATGCTGTAGCAGTAGCCAATCGCGATTTAAATCAAACCAATAGTGGTTAGTACGGCTGCTAGGCCAGTTTTCAACATGCTCACGGGTTTTAGGGTCACTTGATAAATTCATGCCTCGGTTACTGTTGGCCCAATTAGCAAAACGAGCAAACCCGTCAGGATTAAGTGAAGGGTCGAGTAAAATAACCGTGTTATTTAATAGCTCATCTATTTCAGTACCTTGTGCAGCAGCTAAATAATAAGCCACCAGCAATGATGAGTTACTACCTGATGACTCATTACCATGAACGCTATAACCCATCCATACAACGGCAGGGTCGTCTTGTGCTTTACCACTGTTATTACTTAAGCGTGCTAAGTGAGCTTGGCGTGTCTGCTCTATGCTTGATAACTTATCAGCAGCAGTAATTGTTAGCATTACTAACGGGCGTTTTTCATGCGTGCGGCCAATCACCTCAAAATTTATACGGTCGCTTTTATCAGCAAGTATTTCCATATAACGTACGAGCTGATCGTGTCTCACGTGCCACTCTCCTACTTCGTAACCGAGTACTTGCTCAGGAGTAGGAATTGAAGGGTCAAATTTTACATCTTGTTCAAAATAATACGAAAGTGGCTTAGCTACACTTGAAAAGCTAAGCAACACCACCATTAATGTTAATACCAAACGCATATAAATCACTCAAAAAATGTTCGTTGTTTGCACGCTACCATTGCTTAAAATAGATGCCAACTTTTTACGCTCAACACTAGCCGCAACACGATGAGCGGAGTATGATACGCAGTATCCGAGTAATTTAGTCAAGTATAGATGGTTTTATGATTTCTATTTCCGAAACAGCGCAAGCGCATTTTGCTAAACTATTAGCAGATCAATCACAACAAACCAATATTCGTGTGTTTGTTGTAAACCCTGGTTCATCACAAGCGGAATGTGGTGTGTCTTATTGTCCAGAAGACGCTGTAGAAGCGAGCGATATTCGCCTAAACTTTAACGGTTTTGATGCCGTTGTAGATGCAGAAAGTGCTCCATTTTTAGAAGAAGCTGAAATTGATTTTGTTACCGACAAAATGGGTACTCAGTTAACGCTAAAAGCACCAAATGCAAAGGCGCGTAAAATAGGTAACGATGCATCGTTAAACGAACGTGTACAGCACATGCTAGAAACCGAAGTAAATCCACAACTTGCTAACCACGGTGGTCAAGTAAGCCTTGTTGAAATTACAGCTGCAGGTATAGCTATACTTCAGTTTGGTGGTGGTTGTAACGGTTGTTCTATGATCGATGTAACGCTAAAAGAAGGCATTGAAAAAGAAATGATAGCTAAGTTTGAAGAAATCACCGGTGTTGCTGATATAACAGAACACGAAGCGGGCGATCACTCTTACTATTAGGCCTTGTAAATGCTAAAGCAGCTTATTTATCGCTTAGGGAGCAACCCTAAGCTGAGCTTAAAGCGCTTTTTTCGCGGCTTAGCACTGTTTGTGCTAGCCGTGATATTCATATCTATTGGGTATTACACTCACTACAGCTTACAAATAATTGGCGTTATAATTTTACTCCCCGCATTATTTTTTGCCGGTTGGGGCTACTGCGGTATTTTTGCTAATCGTTTTTCACAAGTTTTAAAAGATATGGGCCCTAAACACCACGACCCCGATCTCTGGAAATAAACCATTTATTTAGTTTAATCTAATAGCTGATTATTTATTTTTAAGTGGTGATATTTAATTATTAATGTAACCCCGCGCATTAACATAAAACAGCTCATAGCCAGCCATAACCCGTTATTTTGCAAGTCTATAAACACCCAAAACACACCAAAAAAGCCAACTCCAGCTGAAAGTATCATACTGTTACGCATGTTCTTTGCTCGCGTAAGCCCTACAAAAACACCATCAAACAAAAAGCAACTCATGGCCAAAATAGGCAACACTATTAGCCATGGTAAATAGTGTGTTGCCTCTTGAATAACCTCTGGCACATTGGTTAAAAGCTTGATTATACCGCGGCCAAATAATGCAAAAAAAGCGCTATATAAGACGCCAAAAAGCATGCCCCAAAATACACTTATTTTAACCCAAAGCTCTATATTTTTAACGCTTCCTTGGCCTTTAGCTTGTCCTACTTTTGCCTCAGACGCGTAAGCAACGCCATCAAGAGCAAAACTCACCAACATTAGAAAGTTAAGTAAAACAGCATTAGCAGCTAATGTGGTTTCGCCTATACGCGCTGCGTAAAACGTCATAAAACTAAAGCATAATTGCAGTATTAAAGAGCGAATAAATATATCTCTATTCAAACTCAATAATTCAGCCATTTTGCTAATACTCAACCAATTCGGTACATTTAGATCAATGTCTTGTTTTTTAGCTAGTTTAACCACTAAAAACAGTGCAAATACTAAAGCCGTATAATCAGCAATAAGTGAAGCCCACGCAGCGCCTGCAACTGCCCAATCTAAATAAACAACAAAATAAATATCGAGTACTATATTAACGATATTAGTGACGAGTAATAAATAAAATGGGCCTCGACCATAATGTACACCAAGCATCCAACCCAGTAACACTAAATTACACAATGCTGCTGGAGCACTAAAAATACGAATGCTAAAATACTGATACGCTTGGATAAGTACATCGCTATTGGCGGCGGAGAGGTAAGCAATAGCGTGCTTTATTAATGGGGATAACACAATTAATAGCACGGCCACTGCGCTTGCAAGCAATAGGCTTCGTTTAAGTAAAGCGGCAAGTTGGGTTAAATCGTTTTTTCCGTATGCTTGTGCCACGAGTCCCGTGGTGCTCATTCTTAAAAAACCAGCAAGCCAAAATAAAATAGATATAACTGCAGAGCCAAGGGCAATACCCGCTAAGTAATGAGCGCTTCCTAAGTGCCCAATTACAGCGGTATCAACAATTCCTAACAACGGCACTGTGATATTTGATAGTATCATCGGACCCGCTAACAACAGCAAGCTTTTATGGTGTGCCTTATTATGTATAAGAAATTGTTTCATTTAGTATTATTTATCCTCATTAGTGTATCTGTGCGGGCTCAAGCAGCCGTTATTTTACAGTATCATCATGTTAGTGAAACCCTACCCGCTGTAACGAGCGTTAGCGCCAATACATTCACTAAACATTTGAGCTATTTAAAAGAGCACAACTTTAACGTTATTCCTCTTAATGACTTAATAAGCGCACTTCAGCAAGGTGAAACCTTACCTGATAAAACTGTCGCCATCACCTTTGATGATGGTTATAACAATAACTATGAACAAGCCGCGCCTATTTTAGAAAAGTTTGGCTACCCGTACACTATCTTTGTAAATCCTAAATTAATAGACGAGGGCATGAGCTACGTAATGGGGTGGGATAAGCTCAAAGAATTATCTAAAAAAGGGGCATTAATAGCCAATCATAGCGGACAACATGATTACTTACACCTTAAGCTTGAAAACGAAACCGATGCACAATGGCAATCACGTATTAAGCAAGATATTATTAGCTCTCAAAAGCGTATAAAAGAAGAAATAGGCCACGACTATAAATACTTAGCATACCCGTATGGTGAGTTTAATAACGAGCTGCAAGCACTTGTGACAGAGCTTGGTTTTGTGGGTATTGGTCAGCACTCCGGCGCTGTAAATAAAGACTCTAATTTTAGCCGCTTACCGCGTTTTCCTGCATCAGGCTTTTACAGCAAACTAGAAACTCTTATTACTAAGCTTAACTCACGCGCGTTTAATATCACCAATTTAACTTATCAAGATAGCGTTACACAACAAAACCCACCCACGCTCACAATTGAATTTAAAATGGGTGACTTTCATAAAAGCCAATTTGCCTGTTACGTATCAAGCGTAGGCCAAGCAGATTTAAAATGGGTAAATAAGAATACAGTCGAAATAACCTCACCAAAGGTGCTTAATAAAGGGCGCTCTCGTTTTAATTGCACGGCCCCTTCTATTTCTAGCCCTGGTGATTATTTTTGGTTTTCGCAGCCTTGGGTAATTGAAGCGCCTAAACCTTAACTGCCTGATGTAATAGTCGCTGGGTTATTTTATCCAGCGCAACTATCTCGTCCGCTGCATTTAACTCAGCGGCAGCCTTAGGCATACCCCATACCACCGATGAGTACTCATCTTGAGCCAAGGTATACGCACCGTTTTGTTTTAGTGCAAGTAACCCTTTTGCGCCATCACTCCCCATCCCTGTTAGTATGGCTGCAACTACGTTTTTAGCTCCTGTCTCAACTAATGAGTTAAACAGCACATCTACCGCAGGTTTATGCCTGTTGACCGGCTCGCCATCATCAAGCTGGCAATACAAGCTAACACCTCGCTTTTTAATACTTAAATGAAAACCACCTGGTGCTATATAAGCCCAGCCAGTGCTAAGCTTATCGCCATGTTCAGCCTCTTTCACATTTATCGTGCATGTACGATTCATTCGCTCAGCAAATGAGGCGCTAAACACAGGAGGAATATGCTGAGTAATTACAATGGGCGGGCAATTTTGTGGCATTTTAATAAGTACTTCTTTGATAGCCTCAGTACCACCCGTTGAAGCACCTATCGCAATTACTTTATTAAGTAAAAATTCAGAATGGGTATTAATAGGCTCATTTGTGACGACCGTTTTTTTATAGCTTCTTACTCTTGCTCCAGCAGCTATTCGCACCTTTTGTTGAACAAGTGATGCATATTGGCTCAATTGCTCTCTTACGTTATTAGTAGGCTTAGCTATAAAATCAACAGCCCCTAATTCAAGTGCCTCGAGTGTAATAGGAGAGCCTTTTTGGGTCAGTGTTGAAATCATCACTACTGGCATTGGTCTTAATCGCATTAAGTTTTTTAAAAAACTAATGCCATCCATTTTTGGCATTTCTACGTCGAGCGTTAATACATCAGGATTTAACTTTTTTATCATTTCGCGAGCTTCGTAGGGATCCTCAGCGCTCCCCACTACCGTAATATCTTTAGCTTGCTGTAATATTTCAGTGAGTAAACGCCTAATTAAGGGGGAGTCGTCAATTATTAATACTTTAATCATGCATACTCCTAAAACAGCTCTATATCAGTTACTACTTCTTGCTTTTTAAGGTTTTGTAAGTAACGGACTTCGCGTTTTTCAATCGTATTATTATGTAGGTTTTTAAGTTTTTTCATATGAACTTTACCGGTGTTCGGATGAAAAAATATTTTTCGTGGCCATGGTCCACCCATATCGTGGGCAACTAGATTTAATGCCTCTTCTTTAATATACGCCGCTGCAAAACTAATATTACCCAGCCCTATATCAGTCATCGCACTAATAATTTTACCCCCACCAAAAAGTTTTACTTTTAGGTTACGGCGAGATGCACCATTTTTTAAAACTTCGTTTATAAGATACTCCATAGCCCAATTGCCATACCGACAACTTAAACTATGCGCATTCTTAAGTTCTACTCCCTTTTGAATTGGTAACATAAAGTGATTCATGCCCCCAATCCCTAGTACTTCATCGTAAACACAAGCCGCAATACACGAACCCAGAACTGTAGAGATCAGCTCATTATTTTTAGAAACATAAAACTCACCCGGAAGCACTTTAGCAACAACGCTACCTCGGCCCGAGTCCCAATATCGTTTAATATGTTCAAAGTTAGGTAATACCGGCCTAAACTCTGCGTGCATTTTGTCCCTTTTGGTACATAGTTTTCCCTAAATTTTTAAATTGCGTATGCTCTTTTCCCATACTTTCTGAGTGACCTAAAAACAAATAACCTTGTTCATTTAATATATTGGCGTAACGCTTAAAAAGCTGATCTTTTGTTTCTTTATCAAAGTAAATAACAACATTACGACATAAAATAAGATCAAATGATCCTTTCATTGGCCAATCTTGCAATAAGTTTAAACGCTTGAATGAAATAGACTCTTTTAGCCTATCTTTAACTTTATAGTTTTCACCGTCTTTACTTTTTAAAAACCAACGCTTAAGTTGCACGTCATCTAAGCCGTTAACATTCGCTGCGGTGTAAATACCCTTTTGTGCTTTTGCCAATACATTAGAATCTAAATCGGTTGCTAGTATCTTTACATCCCAATTGCTCGGAAATGCATTATTTAAAGTCATCGCCAAACTGTAGGGCTCTTCTCCTGTTGAGCAACCTGCAGACCAGATTCTTACTCGCTTACTATTTTTATTTGTCTTTAAGAGAGCAGGTACAAGCTCAGATTTTATAAATTCAAAGTGGTGTATTTCACGAAAAAAAGACGTTAAGTTAGTTGTTATTGCATTAATAAAGGCATCAAACTCCTGATCTTTATGGCTATTTAAATACTCTAAATAGCCTTTAAAGTCAGTTAGTTTTCGCTCTCTAATACGTCTTGCTAAGCGTGAATAAACCATCTCTCGCTTATGCTCACCTAATACAATTCCACATGCGCTATAAACTAAACTGACAATTTCTTTAAAGTCGCGGTCGGTACACAAAAACTCTTTCATTGTTCGCTCTCAATTTAGCCTGCCAAATAATACCTCGCTGTGATTATGTATTCAGCGAGGTATATAAGAAGATTCGTTGTTAAAATTCTTCCCATTCATCAGCAGAGTCTACAAAGTTATCGCCTCTGGGTTTATTACTTACAAAACTGCTTTGCGACTTATGAGATAATTTAGGTGTGCGCATAGTCGGCGAAATCATCGCCATCTCTTGCTGACCTATTGAGAAAAAGTTGAGTAGTTGGCGCATCTCATTAGCTTGCTCAGCCATAGACTCGCCAGCGGCAGAGGCTTGCTCTACTAAGGCGGCATTTTGTTGCGTCATTTCGTCCATTTGTGAGATGGCGGTATTAACTTGTTCAATACCCGCACTTTGTTCTTCAGATGCCTCTGTAATATCAGAAATCATTTGCGTCACTCTTTGTACCGATACAACAATCTCTTTAAGTGTAGCGCCCGACTCATTAACTAATTGAGAGCCATCAGCTACTTTGCCTACACTATCTCTTATTAACTCTTTAATTTCTTTCGCTGCGCCTGCAGAGCGCTGTGCTAAATTACGCACCTCACCTGCAACAACCGCAAAGCCTCGACCTTGTTCACCAGCCCTTGCAGCCTCTACTGCAGCATTAAGCGCTAATAAGTTAGTTTGAAATGCTATTTCGTCAATGACACCAATAATATCTGCAATTTTCTTGCTCGACTCATTAATTGCCGACATGCTCGTAACTGCTCTATTTACAACCTCACCACCTTGAATCGCCTTTTCGCATGTTTCTTCTGCTAAATCGTTTGCTACTTTTGCGTTATCAGCATTTTGGCGAACGGTGCTAGTCATCTCTTCCATGCTCGACGCTGTTTCTTCAAGTGACGAGGCTTGCTCTTCTGTACGTTGGCTTAAATCAGCATTACCTTGAGAGATTTCCTCTGCACCACTGGCTACAAGCGTTGCCGATGAATTAATGCGATTAATCACTTCCGTTAACTTATCTGCCGTAGCATTAGCATCGCGTTTGAGTTTATCAAATGAGCCTTTATATTCTTTTTCAACTCGTTTTGATAAATCACCATTTGCCATCGCATCGAGCATACTGCCCGTGTCAGCAACTGCATCATCAACTATTTTAACTAAGCTATTTAGCCCTTGAGCCAAACGTAAAAAGAATCCTTCCTTGCCTTCTTCCGCGACTCTTGTATCTAATTCGCCATTACCTGCAGCGCTAATAAGTTCGGCTATTTCTTTTTCAAGCGCAACCTCATTGGTCCTATCTTCCCACTCAACAATGGTGCCTAAATGCTTTCCATCTTGGCTAATCCAAGGTGAAGCAATCAAGGTGAAAGTGACACCTGCTAAAAGTAATTCGGCTTTATGAGGCTTATCGAGATTTTTTAATAAATCGCGCTGATGATTAGGGTGCTTATGAAAATCATCAACACAGGTGCCAATTAAATTATCAACAGAAAAGCTTGGTAATACAGTTTGTAATTCTTTTTCGCGGACTTTTAGCATTTGCTGAACACGATCGTTCACAAATACTATATTAAGGTCTTCATCAGCAATCATTACGTTCGCTTGGCAAACTTTAAGCGCATTTGCTAAATCGGCTGCTTTACGAGATGCTTTTTCAAGCTCTTTTTGTTCAGTAATATCAGATGCGTATTTAATCACTTTAAACGGCTTGCCGTTCATATCATAAATTGGGTTATAAGATGCTTGAATCCAAACCTCCTGACCCTGCTTCCCTATTCTTAAATATTCCCCTGAATCAAATTCACCGCGACCTAGTTTGGCCCAAAACTCTTTATATTCGATACTATTTGCATGTTCGGGTTCAATAAAAAGCCTATGGTGCTGACCTTTAATCTCGCTAAGTTGATAACCAAGTGCATTTAAAAAGTTATCATTGGCATCAATAATAGTGCCATCTAAATTAAACTCGATAACCGCTTGAGATTTACTTATAGCACTAATTTGCCCTGAAGCTTCTGCTGCTATTAACTTTTGCTCGGTCACTTCGGTGGCAAACTTAACTACTTTTAATACTTGCCCTTGCTCATCAACAATTGGGTTATAAGTTGCTTGGATCCATACCTCAGCTCCACCTTTTGCATTACGCTTAAACTCATCTGAGATAAACTCGCCATTACGCAGGCGTTGCCAAAAGTTCTTATAATCGTTGCCCTGAGCTTCATCTGGGTCAACAAACATAGAGTGATGCTGGCCTTGAACCTCTTCAAGGCGATAGCCCATAGCGTTTAGAAAATTCATATTTGCAGTAATTATTTTTCCGTTAGGTTCAAACTCAATCACCGCTAATGATTTATTCAATGCGTCTACAATTAAATCATTACTTGATTTTGACTGCTTTGGATTACTAAACCATCCCATGCTCATCACCACCTTTAAGTTTATTATTCATTTAATTTCTGTTTGCTAAATATTCATTGTTTTTTGCAGGTCAATTAGCGCTACCATTTTTTCACCAACATTCACCAACCCAGCTACATATTCACAATTATTCGACTCAGATAAACTAGGAACCGCTTTCGCATCTTGCTCCGCAATACTGTAAACATCAGAAACGGCATCAACAGCAATACCTATAATTTTACTACCTAGTTCAAATTCTATTTTGACAACGATAACCACCGTTAATGGCCCATAGTCGACACTTGGTAATCCAAAGCGCAACCGTAAATCAATAATTGGCACTATTGTTCCACGTAAATTAATAACGCCTTTTACAAATTCAGGCGCATTGGGCAATACTGTAATTTCTTCCCAACTGCGAATTTCTTGTACTGTTAAAATATCAACGCCGTATTCTTCATCAGCCATAATAAAAGTTAAAAACTGTTTTACACCTTGCTGTTGCTGAAGATTTAATTGATTACTTAACTGGCTTTGCTCTGAGCTCATAACGCCTCCAAAGTGGCTTGCGTTTCAATCGTTAATTCTTGGCTACCTGGTTTTTTTAAACCTGAGAGCTTTATTAAGCCGCTAATGTCCACAATCAGCGATACACGCCCATCGCCTAAAATAGTAGCTCCCGATACGCCATCAACTTTATGATAGTTAGCCTCTAAACTTTTAATAACAACCTGTTGTTGAGACAGTAAATCATCAACTAATAAACCCACCTTTTGGTTATCTGTTTCTACAACAACAAGCAGCGTTTTATCGAGTGATTCAATGGCATTTTTATGATTAAAAATATCGTAGAGCCTTAAAATAGGAATGTATTCGTCCCGAAGCCTCAATACATCAAGGTTTTTACCCACTCGACTCACTTTAGCAATATCAATTTGCAGAGATTCCACAATAGAAATGAGCGGGATAATATAAGTATGCTGAGCCACCTTAACTAATTGCCCATCTAAAATAGCGAGAGTAAGTGGTAATCTAATAGTAAACGTAGAACCAACACCGGGCGCTGAGGTTACTTCCACTGAGCCATTTAATGATTGAATATTTCGCTTAACTACATCCATCCCAACTCCACGACCAGATAAGTCACTTACCTCATCCACTGTCGAAAAGCCGGGCATAAAAATAAGCTCATTTATTTCATCGTCACTGAGATGGTTATCAGCTGAGATTAATTCGTTAGCGATGGCTTTTTCTTTTATTTTTTTTGTATTTAACCCCTGCCCATCATCCATTATTTCAATAACAATGTTTCCACCCTGATGAAATGCATTTAAGGTTACTGTGCCAACGGGATCTTTACCTGCCGCCAGTCTTTGCTCAACAGTCTCTAATCCATGATCAAGTGAGTTCCTCACTAAATGCACCATAGGATCGGATATTTTTTCCATTACTGTTTTATCAAGCTCGGTTTGCTCTCCAATCAACTTTAGCTCAACTTGCTTATTTAGTTTTTGCGCTATATCTCGCACTAATCGAGGAAAACGACTAAATACAAAGTTTATTGGCAGCATACGAATGCGCATCACATTTTCTTGTAAATCACGCGTATTATGGGCAAGTTGCGCTAGGCCTTCTTGTAGTAAAGTAATTGTGGCTGGTGTGATTTCTTGTTCGCTGAGTTGATTTAGCATAGCTTGTGTAATAACAAGTTCGCCAACCATGTTTATTAACGAATCAACTTTATCAATACCAACTCGAATGGAGGTAGACTCTGGTGTACTTGCAGGTTTTTTATCTTTATTAGCAGCGGGTTGCTTTGGCTTACTAGGTAGCTCAGCTACTTTTATTAAATCGGATGTTTCAAGCTCAACAGCTTTAGATATCTCACCTTGATTAGGTTGTATTTGCTCATCATTGCCAAATAAGCCTCCGCATAATTCAATTTTTATGTCGGCATCGTCTTCTACCCATTCAAATACTTCTTTTATGGCTTTTTCATCATGGCTAGTATCTAAAAAAAAGCGCCAATGTAAAAAGCATTCATCACTGCTCAAATCTGTAATTTCTGGAACTTCATCGTAAAATACTGTGGTTTCTAACTCACCTAGCTCTTCAAGCTCACTGATCATATACAGTGGCTCGTTTCCTGTTTTAAATAAATGATGATGGGGTTTAAAGTCTATTTGATAGGTGTTACTACTTGTTTGCTCGCCAAAGCTTTGAGGTTTATTTTCTTGTGTTTCGTTTTTCATTCCAAGTACATGTTCAAATTGTACTTTTAACAAATCTGCCTCGGTTAAATCTGGCTCTTGCTCACCTTGAAGTGCAGCAAGTAAAGCGCGCAAGCAATCCACAGCTTTGAGTAATAAATTGACATGCTCGGTACTAAGCTCTCGTTCACCTTGGCGAATTTGATCCAGTAGTGTTTCAAGTACATGAGTAAAGTCAGCAACGGAGCTAAAACCAAAAGTGCCACTGCCTCCTTTTATTGAGTGAGCAGCTCTAAAAATAGTGTTGATAGTTTCTAAATCTTCCTCACCTGGCACTAAGTTTAATAACTCAGCCTCCATGGTATCTAGGCCTTCAAAACTCTCTTCAAAGAAAACTTCAAAAAATTGACTTAAATCTATACTCACACTGCGCTCCTTAGCGAATAACTTTTTTAATTACCGCTAGTAGCTGATCGGGATTAAATGGTTTTACAATCCAACCTGTTGCACCAGCAGCTTTACCCTCTATCTTTTTTTCTAAGCCCGACTCTGTAGTAAGCATCAGTAGTGGTGTAAATTTATAACTAGGTAAAGTACGCAGCTCTCGTATTAATGTAATTCCATCCATTATTGGCATGTTTACATCTGAGATCACGGCATCAAAGTCTTGTTGCTTGGCAATAGCGAGAGCTTCACTGCCATCCTTAGCTTCGGTTACATCAAACCCGGCAGTTTTTAATGTAAAGCTCACCATTTGACGCATCGATGCTGAATCATCAACCGCTAAAATTCTTTTCATATATACCCCTAACTTTTACTTTCGGTTGTTAAGTATTGGCTTAAGCCAAGTTTATTAATTGTATGCGTTAAGGCCTCGCTACTGCCTACCCATATTATTTTGTGCTGTATAGTAAGTAGGTGTTTTTGTAAGGCGCATAAAAGTTGAATTGAGGCAGTATCAGCAGAAATCACATCGTTAATATCAAGACAGATATCATCGTTGCTATTGAGTTCGTGTAGTAAGTCTTGATGTAGTGTTTCAACTTGCGTAATAGCAAGTTCGCTCGGAAGTTTTAGCATTTAGTAAGTGCATTCCCTGTCAATTCAATTCATAACAAAAGCTTAGCCCTAGTTATTAAAATTGCCATAAAATGCTTAATTAAATTTAACCTGTCGTTAAAATACAAAAAAAGGAGCCTAAAGCTCCTTTAAAATTGGTAAAAAGTAAAAAACTAGTTTTTATAGTAATCAGCTATTTTTTTAAACTCTTCGGTTAAAGTCGTCGCATTAATTAATGGCACACTACCTTGTTTAAATTCTGGTTTAAAAATAGCTCTAACGGCTCCATTTTGATCAACCATAGCGACCGAGGCACTATGATCAACAGCATATTCTGATTCACTACTATCGCTAATGGCGTAAATTAAACCAAGCTCTCGAACAACAGGAAAAAGGTGTTTATGTTCCCCTGACACAGCTAAAAAGTCTGGGTTAAAGTAATCTATATATTGCTTTCGTTTAGCTGGTGTATCGCGTTTTGGATCAACCGATAAAAACCAAACTTGTAGCGGATAATCTGCTTGTAAATTTTTATAAACAGCATTTAACTTAGCAAGTGTTAATGGACAAATATCTGGGCAGCTTGTGTAGCCTAAAAATACTAAATTCCACTGTCCTAAAAATTGTTGCTTAGTCACTAATTCGCCGCGCTGATCGTTTAGCGTAAAATCAGACAGTGGCTTTGCATTTTCGTAAACTAATGCATCTACATCTGGTGGACTATTTTCATTTGAACATGCTGATAAAAACGAAACTAAAATAACAATTAATCCAAGCCATAACTGCTTCATAAAGGGAGCCATTTATCTATAAATAAGATTACAAAGAGTACCATTAAATGAATAATCGAAAAACGAAATAAGTCCATTGCAGTCTCATCATTTCCAGCAATTTTTAAATTGACCGCCTTATATATAAACACGGCATTTAATACACATGCACCTATCAAATAGATTAATCCAGACATACCGATTAAATAAGGTAATACGCAAACAACAGCGAGTAAAACAGAGTAAGCAACGACGCACGTTTTACAAAAATCGATACCATGGGTTACTGGTAACATAGGGATTTTAGCGCGTTCATAATCACTTTTTCGTGCTATAGCCAGCGCCCAAAAGTGTGGTGGGGTCCAGGTAAATATTATCATTACGAGTAACCAAGGGGCTGCTGCCATTTGGTTTGTTTCTGACACCCAACCTAATAATGGAGGCATTGCGCCAGCCAACCCACCTATAACAATATTTTGCGGCGTTGCACGCTTTAAAAATGATGTATAAACAAATGCATAACCTACCAATGCAAATAACGTTAATATAGCGGTTAAGGTATTAGCCCACACCATCAGCATAATAAAACCAGCAACCCCAATAACAGCTGCAAAACTAAGCGCATGTGTTTTACTTAAACGCCCTTTAGCCACAGGGCGATGACGAGTCCGCGCCATTTTTGAGTCTATCTCGCTATCAACCACATGATTAATAACCGCTGCAGCAGCAGAAAGTAGCCCTATACCTAACAAGCTAATAAACTGTACGACCATACCGCGCCCTACATCGGGAGCCAGCGCTAAACCAACCCAAGCTGTTAGCACCAGCATAGCTACCACTTTAAATTTACTAATTGCTAAGTAGTCTTGCAGCAAACTATGTGTACGCGAAATTAGCGATTGAGTATTAACGGGTAGCAGTATTTTTTTATCAATTATAAGTGCCATCATATTTCCCCTTTATGTGCGTGATTTTAGGTAATAACACAACCTAACCATGCTTAATAACAGTATGGCTGCCATCAAGTTATGCGCCAGTGCAACTCCCAACGGAATATGCCAATGTACTAAAATAAGCCCTAAGCTAATTTGGCAAAGCAGAACAAGTAATACACTCACAACGCAATTTTTAATTTTTTTAGAGTACGCTTGGCTGTATATTTTCCACATAATTAACGCCAGAACAATGCAAGTAACGAGTGCCCAAATGCGATGTAATAAATGAATAGACATACGCGCTTGCTGCGATAACACACCAAACTCATAATTACTGTGCTCAAGTGGTAATTGAAATACGCTACTCAATGAAAACGGTTGTGCGTAATTACACAATGGCAAACCACTACAATGTGGAGCGGCGTAATTTGCAGCCAGCCAACCACCAAGTGCAATTTGGATAATTAATACACTGAGCGCTACTAAACTTAAACCGAAATAGCGTTTTGCGCCGCTATCGCCACCCATAATAGGTTTTGCGGTTAGCCGTAAATATAAAAGCGTTATAAGTGACAAAATACTAAAGCCACCTAATAAGTGGCCCATTACAATAAGCGGCTGAAGGTTCATGGTTACTGTCCACATACCAAGAGCAGCCTGAAACACCACTAGTAGAAGTAAAGCCAAAGGCAATTTAACTGGCGTAGTTGGATATTGGCGTTTTAAAAAAGCCAACACAAATAAACCTAAAATAAGTAAGCCTAAAGCACCTGCAAAGTAGCGATGAATCATTTCTTTCCACGCTTTTGCGGTTTCGAACATCATATCGGGGTAGCTTTGAGTTGCTAAGGCTATGTCAGCCTCATGCTTAGGTACCGTTAAAAAGCCATAACAACCAGGCCAATCGGGGCACCCTAAACCTGCATCACTTAAGCGGGTGTACGCACCTAAAGCAACTACAATTAAAGCGAGTAATCCTGTTATTAATACTAAGTTTTTATAATTTTTATACATCAGATACTCCAACTTAAGCTCAACTTAGTTAGCTAGAACGAGAATAGTTAAGTAATTTTTTTAGATCTTTTAATAACCCTTTTTGTACTAAACGGTTTTCTTGTGGCTCGACCTTAAAGGGATATTCAAGTACCACTAACCCCATATGATCAATTAAATACAAACTTGCAGGATTTAAACTCTGTTGCTCGGTAATAATTTTCCATGGTAGGTTTTTATTGTCGGGACTTCCCATTACAGCCATATCAACCTTGCCTTGGTTTTTACCAAGTGCCACATATAAATTATTAAGTGCATTGAGTTGTTCGCTGCATGGGGTGTTACATTCGTTTGAATAATTAAGTGCAATAGTCCATTGCTTGGGATTATTTTGCGGCCAATTTTTAAGTTTTATTTCTTGGCTTAAAAACTCGCCATTATTAGTAATTGCAGTAGGCAACCAATCAAACTTTAATGCGCCATATGCCAAAATTAATGGGATAGCGCAGCAGCCCACAAACAACACAAGGGGATTATTTTTCATTAAGTGTCCTTTTTTTGCTCGCAAAAATAGCCACAACAGCACATGCAACAGCAATTAAAAACCATTGCACAGCGTAGGCATTATGCTTTTGAGGGCTCATAACAACTGCCTCATAATGAGGTGTTGCAATCTCATCACCAGTACCTTGTCTGTAAGCCATAAAATTAATTAATGATTGCTGGCTTTGAGTGCTCAGCATATTCAAGTCGATAGATTGGATTCTTGTAGGTAAGTCGTTATTTGTAGTTTTATCTTCAAGCGTAAAGCTACTTAGGTTATTTTCTTTTATTTGCGCTTTAAGAATAAAAACACCTGTAGGCAGAGTAACCTTTGGCAGTGTATCTCTAGATATAGGCGCTTTTACCCATCCTAAATTAACTAAAATCACTTTTTCTTCGCTGGCTGGCTTTAGTAAAGCAAGTAGGTCGTACCCTACTTGTCCGTTATAAACTTGATTATCTAAAAGCCAATATTGGTTTTGTACAAACCGCCCTTTTAACTCAACCAATACACCTGTTTTGTTCCAGCTATCAGGCAGGTTAAGTAATTGAGACCAGCTCACCACACCCCGATTCTGTTGCTTAGCAATAGCGGTTAGTTGCTGCTGTTTTTGCTCACCCCGCTCCAACTGCCAAAATCCTAGTCGCACACACACAAGTACAACAACCACAACCATACAAAGTGTGATTAGTGAACTAAGCTTTTGTTTGTGCCATAAAACTAACTGCATAAAGGGTCAACTCAGTGATTATTAAAATTATTATCGTACTGTTGTTAATATTTATACTTTTTAACTTATTTAGAGCATTGTTTATTATGGTGTCAGGGAAAACTGAGGGACGACCTATGTCTCACTTTTTAGGTCGTCGCGTATTGTTTTCGGTCGTTGTTTTAGTTGTTGTTATTGCAGCGCTTAAACTTGGTTTTATTAAAGCAAATAATTCGCCAATAAACGCTACAGCACATATACAAATACAAACAAACACAGCCACACCACATCTACAAAGTGCCAATACCAAGCAGCTGCTTGAAAAGCAAAATGCTTATCTTTAGTAAAGTGCCCTTTTAATATCCGTAAAAATATTACAAATAAAAGTACGGTTCCTAACGTTACATGCATGCCATGAAAACCAGTCAATAAAAAGAACGTATTACCGTAAATACCCGCATCTAGCGTTAGGTTAAGGTCATTATATGCATGCATGTACTCCTCAACTTGCAGCCCTAAAAAGCAAACACCCAACAAAATAGTAGCGCCTAAAAAAACTTTAAGTGGAGTGCGTTTATTGTTTTCCATCGCTACATGGGCAAAATGTAAAGTAACTGAGGAAGTAAGCAGTATTAAGGTATTTATAAGCGGTAAGCCTTGCCAGCCCATAGCTTGAGTAGTTTCGCCAGCAGGTGTTGAAACTAGCGGCCAAACGGCTTCAAAAGTTGGCCATAAAACCTCGTTAGTCATTGCATTATTGCCTGCGCCTCCAAGCCAAGGTACCGACAATACCCGTGCATAAAAAAGCGCACCAAAAAAGGCCATAAAAAACATAACTTCAGAAAAAATAAACCAGCTCATACCTTGTCTAAAAGAGCGATCCATTTGTGCTGAGTACAAACCTTGGTCTGACTCACTAATTACATTTTTAAACCAGCTAAACAACATATACACAAGTACAGCAATACCGGCATAAAGCAGATAAACCCCGCTACCACCTTCTTTACCTACACTCATAACTGTTAAGCCTGCCCCTACTGCAATAAAAAACAATGCAACAGCACCTACAATAGGCCACGGGCTTTGTTCTGGTACGTAATAATGCTCATATTCTTGATTCATTTTATTTACTCCTAGTTTCACACTAGTTTAAAAAGCTAGTTATTACTTGCCACCAGCTGTTCACTAATATCAAATACGGTATAAGATAAAGTTAATTCTTCAATGTCGCTTGGCAGTGCGGTATCAACATAAAAAAGCAATTTAAATTCAAGTTCTTCCCCTGCTTTTAGAGGTTGCTGATCAAAGCAAAAACAGGCTATTTTATGTAAATACTTTGCCGCTTTACCTGGTGAGACTGATGGTACAGCCTGCATTACTTTATCTAGGTTGCTGTTATTTTTTGCACTAAACATTACTTCACGCATTGCACCGGGTTTTACCACTACACTGTATTCTTTTGATTTAACTTCAAACGGTGCACCACTTTGTGCGTGAGTAGTAAAGCTAACGCCGACTTCTCGGTTTTGTACTATTTGTGTACTTTGCTCTGCCTGCTCAAGCGAAGGTTTTCCATTAAGCCCTGTTACATCACAAAACACGTCATACAAAGGTACTAAAGCAAAGGCAAAGGCAAACATGCCTATGCAAATAAGTACCAAACGTTTGAGTAGCGGTGCGTGTGTCATTACTTAATTACCGGCGGCGTAGAAAAAGTATGATATGGCGCTGGAGAGTCAACTTCCCACTCAAGCCCTTCTGCCCCTTCCCATACTTTTGCAGGCACTTTATCACCGCCACGCGCGCATTTAATTACCACAGCTACAAACAACAATTGCGATAAACCAAAGGCAAATCCACCAATACTTATGATTGCGTTAAAGTCGGCAAATTGAAGTGCATAATCGGGAATTCGACGCGGCATACCGGCAAGCCCTACAAAATGCATAGGAAAAAACAATACGTTCACACTCACCAGCGATAGCCAAAAATGCCATTTAGCTAGCGTGATATTAAACATATTGCCCGTCCACTTGGGCAGCCAGTAATAGGCCCCCGCCATTATCGAAAATACAGCCCCTGTTACTAATACATAATGAAAATGCGCCACTACAAAATAAGTATCGTGGTACTGAAAGTCAGCAGGTGTAATTGCCAGCATCAACCCCGAAAAGCCACCTAAGGTAAACAGCACAATAAACGCAATACTAAAAAGCATTGGCACTTCAAAAGTTATTGAGCCTTTCCACATTGTGGCAACCCAATTAAATACTTTTACTCCTGTAGGTACCGATATAAGCATGGTCGCGTACATAAAAAACAACTCGCCAGCGACCGGCATCCCAGTGGTAAACATATGATGAGCCCATACAATAAAGCTCAATAGTGCTATGGAGGATGTGGCGTATACCATTGAGGCATAGCCAAAAAGTTTTTTACGAGAAAAGGTAGGTACTATTGTAGATATAATGCCAAAGGCAGGAAGAATCATTATGTATACTTCGGGATGGCCAAAAAACCAAAAAATGTGTTGGAACATCACCGGGTCGCCACCGCCTGCGGCATCAAAAAAGCTGGTCGCAAAATACTTATCGGTAAGTACCATAGTGACAGCCCCTGCAAGCACTGGCATTACCGCTATTAATAAAAAGGCAGTAATTAACCACGTCCATACAAATAAGGGCAACTTCATCCATGTCATGCCTGGGGCACGTAAGTTCACTATGGTTACAATCACATTGATTGCGCCCATTATTGAACTAATCCCCATAATATGTACGGCAAATACAAACAATGCAGTATTATCATTACTGTATGTTGTAGACAGTGGTGCATAAAAAGTCCAACCAAATGCAGGACCCCCACCTGGCATAAATAACGATGCCAATAGGATTAAAAACGCAAACGGTAAAATCCAAAAGCTCCAGTTATTCATTCTTGGCAATGCCATATCTGGCGCGCCAATCATGAGTGGTATCATCCAGTTAGCAAGGCCTGTAAAGGCCGGCATAACCGCACCAAACACCATAATTAAACCATGCACTGTGGTCATTTGATTAAAAAAGTGAGGATCGACCAACTGTAAACCTGGTTGAAATAATTCAGCTCTGATCACCATGGCCATTCCACCACCAATTAAGAACATGGTCAGCGAAAAAATTAAATATAAACTACCTATATCTTTATGATTAGTTGTGTAAAGCCAGCGTTTAAAACCTTTAGCTGGGTGATGAGCATGATGAGCTTCATTGGCGTTAGGTTGTTCTACTATGCTACTCATTAGTTCGCCTCCACTTTGGCATCAAGTGCTGCCTGTATTTGACTCGGTTGAATAACATCACCCGTATCATTACCCCACGCATTACGTTTATAAGTAATAACCGCTGCTAATTGCTTTATAGATAACTGTTTGGCAAATGCTTGCATTGCCGTACCGGGTCGCCCATGGATAACTACATCAATGTGATCTTTTATATCGCCAAGCACTATAGGGCTGCCTTTAAGTGCAGGAAATACACCCGGTAACCCCATGCCAGTAGGCTGATGACATGCAGCACAATTGGCCATATATACTTGTTCGCCTAAAGTCATTAATTCTTCTTTTGGGAGGGTTTTATCAAGTAATGCGGCATCTGCTAATGCTGCTTTTTGTTTAGCTTGCTTTGCATCTGCAAGCCACGTTTTAAAATCAGCCTCAGATTTAGCGACCACCACAACGGGCATAAAGCCATGATCTTTACCACACAACTCAGCACATTGGCCTCGGTAAGTACCTTCTTCGTTTATGTTCGTCCATGTTTCGTTTATAAAGCCGGGATTCGCATCTTTTTTAACTGCAAAATCAGGTACCCACCAAGAGTGAATAACATCGTCAGAAGTCATTAAAAATCGTACTTTTTGATTTATTGGCAGTACGAGAGGTTTATCAACCTCAAGTAAGTAGTTAGGATTTTTATCTGCAAGATTCGCGATTTCATCTTGCGGGGTAGATAAAATAGAGTAGAACTCTACATCTTCACCCATATATTCATAATGCCATTTCCATTGCGAGCCTGTAATTTTAATAGTGAGATCAGCTTTGCTGGCATCTTCCATTGCAATTAGGGTTTTAGTGGCTGGTACTGCCATAGCAATTAAAATAACAAACGGGATTGCAGTCCAAAGTATTTCTACTTTAGTGCTTTCGTGAAATTGGGCAGGTACAGCCCCTTTAGATTTGCGGTGATGAATAAGTGCCCAAAACATAATTGCGAACACTATCACCCCAATCACACAACATATTATAAATATGGTCATGTGCAGCTGATATACATTATTGCTTATATCGGTTACGCCTTTGCGCATATTGTATTGGCTGTTTGCCAAAACTGGGTGCGAAAAAACACATAATATAAGCCACAAGGTAGAGGTCAGTTTACCCATGTGACGGCTCCTTTGATGCTATTGCGAATGCAAAGCGAAGAGGCATACGGCTTAAACGCCAATTCGTTATTTTTATTTTTTTAGTCAATCTCATTTAATATTGATTGGTTTTGCTGCGCCAACAACGGGTTTGTGTATATTGTGTGTTCTCAAAACTAAAAAGCTGTGAGTTATTATTAGCTCAGCACATTAATAATTAGCTAAAAAATGAACAACAAGCAAGTTTTAGTATAAAAAACAATCAGGTGATATTGAGTAATTAATAAAAAATCAGTAACCAACTAGGTAACAGGAAGTTCAAAAGATGAGTAAAACAAAGGGGTTTAACGCATTCGGAGGGGGAAAATATAAGTGTAAAAAAGTTTACAGCTTAAATTGTCAGTGAGCTATTTATGCCCTATTTTTAGTGCGAATTTAAAACAGAAAATGCGTACTAATTAGTACGCATTTATAAAACTGCTTGTTTAAAAGCTATTTTTAAAGTCACATCCAATCAGCGTTTCTTATAACGCCAACGGCTAAGCCTTCAATATTAAAAGACTCATTCTCAAGATCTACTTCAATAGATTCAAAATCGTCGTTTTCAGCATGAAGTAATACTTTACGACCCGCTTTCTCAAGACGTTTTACAGTTACGTCTTCGTCTAGGCGGGCAACAACAATTTGCCCGTTTTCAGCGGTTTGAGTACGATGTACAGCAAGTAAATCACCATCCATAATACCAATATCTTTCATGCTCATACCGTTAACGCGTAGTAAAAAATCTGCAGCCGGTTTAAACATTAATGGATCGATTCTGCAGTGACTTTCAACGTGCTCTTGCGCCAAAATAGGTGAACCAGCAGCAACACGCCCTATAAGCGGTAAACCTAATTGTTCTGGCTCTTCTTCTTCAATTAACTGAATACCACGGCTTGCACCTGGTTTCATTTTAATTGCGCCTTTTTTAGCAAGTGCTTTTAAATGTTCTTCAGCAGCATTGGCACTTTTAAAACCTAATGTTTGCGCTATTTCAGCACGTGTAGGAGGCATACCAGTGTCTTTAATAAAAACTTTAATTAGTTCGAGTATTTGAGCTTGGCGGTTCGTTAATGGTCGCATACAACTGGTTTTCCATACAGTACATTTAACTGTGAGTATATACAGTTAAATAAAAATCGCAAATTTAAATTAAGCCTTAAAATAGCCAAAGTAATTTCACTTGTGTACATTTTAGGGATATAACTAAAGCTAGGTTTATAAATGATTAAAAAAGCAAAGGAGTCATTATGAGTATTTGGTACCAGCCCATCACTTTAGAGCTGTGCAAGCAGTTAGAACAAGGCATTGATGGCCAAGGAACATTAATGAAAACCATGGGAATAGAAGTCACTGAAATTGGTGATGATTACTTAGTAGCCACTATGCCGGCAATTCCTGAGCATCATAACCCAATGGGAATGGTTCACGGCGGTGCTAACGTTGTACTTGCCGAAACAGTTGCCAGCTATGCAGCTAACTTTGTTGTCGATTTTACAAAATTTTACTGCGTGGGGCAGGAAATTAGCGCAAGTCATTTAAAAGCATCTCGCAACGGCACTTTAACAGCAACGGCAAGAGCGTTTCATATTGGCAAACGTAGTTCAGTGTGGGAAATAAAAATTACAAATAGCCGCAATGAGCTGTGCTGCGTATCAAAAATGACCGCAGCAGTCGTAGAGCGAAGGTAGTTACTTTTCGATTGGGTAAATTGTAATTTCCATACCCGCACCAATCGCAGATATACGTAGTAATGTATCTGCATCTAAGGCTTGATTAAAGCACTTAGGGGAAGTGCCTGATTCAAAACCAATATCAAACGTTCTACGTGAACAGCTTAACCATTGCTTTAGCGCGTTACGCGAACACGATTCAATAAGCTCACATATATGGTTTATTGCTTTGTCAGGCGTGTTTACTACACCTGTTGCTTCAATACGCGCTAATTGACGGTATTCGTCTTTGTCATAATGTAAAATCGTCGCGACTTTTTTCAAGTCTGCCACTAGCAAACTAATATCTTGCTTTGATTCAAGCTCAAGATCTACATTTAAAAATTGAATTTCCGACATCGTTTCGTATTTATCCTCTAATAATTTCATTGCAAACTTTAACGCAGTTTTACCGTTATACCAAATCAACTATGCTCTATTAACCACTTTATATGGATATTTCGCAGCTTTTAAGTATTTTTTAGCGTTTAAAGCTAGCTGGATATCAAACACTCAGCTCAATTAAACAAATAAGTCATGTTAGCAATTTAAGTGTAATCTTTTTTATTTTTAAATGATTACAGTAAGCTATAGTTTAAACTGCGACAAAATGTCGCAGTAACTAATCCCATTAATGTAATAAACTAGCCTCTAAAAATAATAAGACTAAAACATGAATAAAAAAATATTTAAGTATGCTCGCAAGTTACATAAATGGCTCGGTTATTTGCTCACATTACAAATTTTAGCTTGGCTATTAGGCGGTTTAGTCATGAGCGCTATTCCTCTTGATAAAGTTCATGGGGAGCATCTTGCAACACGTACTCTTAATAACCCATTTACGCAGGCTGATTATGTTGCCTCCCTTAACGATATTGCATCTCAGGTGGTTAATCCAACACAAATAATTTTTGAGAACTTTTTAACCACACCTATAATTACAGTAATAAATAAAGATGAACAGCAAAGCTTTAACGGTATAACAGGCCGGCCTTTTGAGCCGCCAACTAAAATACAAATTACCGCAAATGCTAAAGCACACTTACTTATTGATGCTCAAGTGACAAGCGCTGTACTGCTAAAGCAAGGTATGCGAGAAGTTGGATATAAAACCAATGTTTGGCAGGTACAATTTGACGACACATTTAACACAACACTGTACTTGTCAGAAAATAACGGCAGAGTTGTCACCGTTCGCAGCACACTATGGCGAATTTTCGACTTTTTTTGGATGTTACATATTATGGATTACGATGAGCGAGAGGATTTTAATAATCCGCTGCTTATTAGTTTTGCAGCAACCAGCGTACTTTTTTGCCTAAGTGGAATATTACTACTTATGCAAAACATACGACTAAAACGATTTATCCGAATTAAAAGTAAGAATAAATCAAAGTAGTCATATTGGTTTTTAAGAACTAGCGCACTCTCACCAAAGAGTAAATAAGCCCTAGGAAGTACCCAAGGGCAGATTTTATTCCAAGTGTTTAAATCGACTCAAATGTCGCTTTAACATTTCGTTTTCGAAAATCAACTCATCACGCTCATCCAGCAATTGTAAAACTAAAGCTATTGCCGACCAATCTAACGAAAAGTCATGTTGAATACGGGCCGCTTTTTTAACTAAGGTCACTGCAGATACCGTAAATTGCCACTGCGTAACATGCTTCCCCTCAATTGGAACCGCAATATTGTGCTCAACTAGCTCATATAAAATTGCTTCGCTAATATCACTACTCAAACATAGCTCTTTGCTAGTAAGTAAATCATCTTTTTGTGTCACGATAATTTGCATTATGGCTTGCTCCAGTTATTACGGGGATCAAAGTGAGCTTTTTCGGCTAATTCTTCCCAAAGTTTTTTACTGGTATCATCAACAGATGTTGGATTAACAATTTTAAGCACAGCAAATAAATCACCTTTGGCTTTTTTACTCATTAATCCCTTGCCTTTAATACGCAAGCGTTGGCCAGACTGACTATTAGATGGAATAGTTAATTGGATTTTGCCTGCCAACGTAGGTAAATTTATTTTTGTACCAAGAGCCGCTTCCCATGGTGCAAGAGGGACGATTATATTTAGGTTATGACCTTCAACATCAAATAATGGGTGGGGCACTAAACTAATTTGTAAGTACAAATCGCCATTTTGCCCGTTCGCTGACCCTAATCCGCCTTGCCCTTTTAGTCGAATTCGTTCGCCATTTACTGAACCTGCGGGAATTTTCACTTTAAGTGATTTTTTAATTTCAGAGACACGACCACTACTATCTCGCTGCGGTAACATAAACTCAACAGGCTTAACGGTATCAACTAAAGTCTCTTCAAGAAAAATCGGGAACTCTATTTCCACATCTTGTCCTTTTTGCGCGCGAGCGGCGTTACTTCGGCCCTGCCCGGAACGATTGAATCCACCGGCGCCGCCAAACATTGAATTAACAAAATCAGAAAACTCTTGATCGGTTTGAGGATCGCTTTGCTGATAATTACTTTGTGATGAGGCATTGTTACCACCATAATTACCTTGCTGTTGACGAGCACGATTTTGTTGATGACGGCGTAACTCGTCGTATTTAGTGCGTTCTTCTTTGTTATGAATGACTTCGTAAGCTTCTGCTATTTCTTTAAACTTATCTTCTGCTTGAGGCTCTTTGCTTACATCTGGGTGATATTTTCTGGCTAACTTTTTATAAGCTACTTTAACTGCTTTATCGTCTGCGTCAGGCGATATTCCAAGCACTGCATAATAATCAACAAATTTCATTTGCAATCCAAATCCCCATATTGAGTAAGCTTTAAGCATACTCCTTAACGTATAATCTTGTGTGATTAAAATACGATAAATCGTAAGAAATAAATGAATAGTGAAAATAACTTTGAATAAAAAATTAATCGGACACTTTTTAGTAATATAAGTGCAGGCCTTAAGTTAACTTTATCTTTTATCTTCAAGGCTTTAAACTGCCTGTTCCTGTAGTTCACATTTGTGATGGATATGACTCGATTTATTCTGGCCTTACTGGCTTGTTGTGTGTGTTTTTCGGTATCTGCCGAACAATTTACCCGTTTTTCAACGGCTAAAAGACATTTAATTAAAACCCTCCCTGACAACGCCAAAAGTATTTACTGCGGTTGTGATATTAAAAAAGAAGGCAAAAAACTCATTCCTGATCCTTCTAACTGTGGTTACATTCCTCGAAATACACTTACCCGCTCAGGCAAAGTAAATGTGCGAGCACTACGCATTGAGTGGGAACATATTGTTCCGGCGTGGGAATTTGGTCATCAGCTACAATGTTGGCAAGATGGCGGACGTAAAAACTGCCGTAAAGTAAGTGCTAAATTTAGAAAAATGGAAGCTGATATAAATAACTTAGCGCCAGCTATTGGCGAAATTAATGCCGATCGCTCTAATTATCGTTTTGGCATGCTTAGCGAAAACGCCACACAGTATGGTCGCTGCGAAGTAAAAGTAAACTTTAAGCAACGTGTAGTTGAACCGCCTGTCTATGCACGTAAACGTATAGCCGACACTTACGCTTACATGCAGAAAACATACGGTTTAAAAATCTCTGATAAACAGCAAAAGTTATTTAATGCGTGGAAAAAGCAAGCATTTGCAGATACAAGTAGTGCGAGCAAGCTCTAAGCTTTAACACTCATTTACATAAATCAAAGTTATAAATGTTGAATAAACGAGCGAGTGTTGTAATATTTTAAACAACTTATTTACAGAAAGTCCTTAACTATGTTTAAAAATAATAAAACCTCGCTTGCCATTTTTGCAGCACTTTCGGGCTTTGCTTTAACGGGTTGTGGCGGCGGAGGCGGTATCGACTCAGCTCCTGTAGTTACCACACCTATAGTTACAAAAACCTCAAGTAACCCCCCTACATGGACTGCGGGGGTATTTGAACCCTCTAACGATTTAAAAAACTTTTGCGAAACCCTTCGTACGGGTAACGATCCTTTTAATAACAACAACCCCTACCCAGATCAAGCGGGTTCTGCCCTTTATGAAAAAATTTGGCTTCGCTCTTGGAGCGACGAAACCTACCTTTGGTATGATGAGATTGCCGATAACGACCCTGAAAGCTTTACAACAGTAGCCGATTACTTCGCTCAATTAAAAACAGAGCAGCTTACCGACTCAGGTGCAAAAAAAGATAACTTTCATTTTTCAGAACCTACTGAAGATTACTTTCAAGAAGCGCAATCGGGCGTTACTTCTGGTTACGGTATAAATTGGGCGTTTATTGGCGATACAGCCGATCGTATTTTACGCGTTGCTTATCTTGAAGATGATTCGCCTGCAAGCCAAATAGGCTTTCAACGTGGTGATACCGTACTTTCAGTTGACGGTGTTAGCATTAATACCAATACAGAGTCGGGTGTAGATACGCTTAACGAAGGTTTATTTAGTCCTACTAACGGCGACTCACATACTATTGTTGTACGCAGTAACGATGGCGCCGAAAAAACATTTAATGTAACCGCTGGTAATATTGAACAAACACCTGTTCAAAATGTTAAAACGATTACAACCGCAAATGGTTCAAGCGTGGGTTACATGCAATTTAATAGCCATATAAGCATTGCCCAAGAAGGGCTTATTGATGCGGTAAATAAGTTTAAAACCGATGGTATTGATGAGCTTGTAATCGACTTTAGATATAACGGTGGTGGTTTATTAGCACTGTCGGCACAATTAGCTTATATGGTTGCCGGTAATGCCAACGTTAACAACCGCTTTTATTATCAAACTCAACAAAACGATAAACAACCCGTTGATTCGCCCTTCCCATTTATTGATGAAGAAATAGATTACTCTACTTTTTTTAGCACAGGTGAAAACCTACCTGATTTAAACCTATCGAAGGTTTATGTATTAAGCACATCAGGCACCTGTTCGGCATCAGAAGCTTTTATTAATGGTTTAAAAGGTATAGACGCAGAAGTTATTTTAATTGGCGACACAACCTGCGGTAAGCCCTATGGCTTCACCCCAACTCATAACTGCGCAACAACCTATTACACTATTCAGTTTAGTGGCGTAAATAGCAAAGGATTTGGCGAATACGCTGCGGGTTTTACACCAACCCCTACTCCACAATTTGATGCTGATGTTCAAGGTTGTGAAATTGAGGACGACTTTGATCATCAGTTAGGCGACAGTGACGAGGCCGTTTTAGCCACCGCATTATTTCATGTTGAAAATGGCAGTTGTCCAGTTAGAACGGCTGCTGCAAAAGCAGAACCAGCTAATTTTTCAAGCTCTCGTGAATCTCTCATTCCTTTAAATATGCCGGTACAATTTACCCAGCGTAATATGGACTTAACTTGGCCAACGCTGGGTGAGGAAAGGTAATGGCTAAATTATTACTCCCATTAGCCACCTTGCTCGCTTTAGGCGGATGCCAAAGTGTAGATAGTGAGCCTGCTAAACCCGCTATATTAACGAGCGTTAATCCCAGCGTTATTACAACACTACAACAGGCAATTCAACATGCTAAGGGAGGCACATTAGTAACACTTGCCGATTCGGTATTTACTAAACGTAGCGAACTGCTAATTGATCATGCAATGAGTAAAGGGTCTGATGGCAGAGTAATTATGGGCGCGCATAATATAAAATCTGAGAAGTTTATTTTGCAACTACGTAATAACCAATGCGAGCTTTACTATCCTAAAAAAGAGCTTACTACAGTACTTGAAGGTGTTACCTGTAAAGAGTTATAAGGCACTTTATTAATGTTTATAAATTAATAAAAAAGGCGCGCAGCATATCGCTGCGCGCCTTTTTCTATTTTAAAGCGTTATTACAAGTCTTGATGCGGACCAAACACTTCATAATGAATCTGCTCGTTTTTAACACCTAACTCAAGTAACTGGTTTTTTATAAATGCCATAAAACCGGCAGGACCACATAAGTAAAAGTCACCATTACTCAATGGTAGCTGTGCTTGTACTGCGTTTAGGTTCATTAACCCAGTAAAGTCAGCGCCCTCTGTCGCTTGGTTAAACCACGTCATTGTTTGTAAGCGGTTATAAACTGCATTTAACTCATTTAAATATTTTGAAAACGAATGCTGCTGAGTATTTTCGCAGGCATGTAAATACATAATCTCTTGATTAGAGTTGTCACTTAATAACGTTTCAAGCATAGCCAACATTGGCGTTTGCCCAACACCTGCTGAAATGAGTACCGCTGGGTTTGTGTTATTGCGTAAAAAGAAGTCTCCTGCCGGCGGGTATAACTCAACAATAGTGCCTTGCTCTAATGAGTGTAAATAATTAGACACCATGCCAGGCTTTGGCTGTAGCTCTTTTTTAACACTAATACGGTAGTTTTTAGCGTTACTTTTTTGCGAAATAGAATACTGGCGAATTTCTTCATATTCAGCGCCCTCTGGCTTAACTTTAATACCTAAATACTGCCCTGGTTTATGTGTAATAACAGCTTCGCCATCAACTGGCGTAAGTGTAAAGCTCGTTACTAGTTCTGATTCAGCCTGTTTGTTGGTTATTTCAAATTGGCGAGTTCCCGCCCAACCACCGTGTTTATTTTTACTGTGCTCATACAAAGCAGCTTCTTCGGTTATACAAATATCAGCAAGTACGCCGTAAGCTTCGCGCCAAGCGTATTCAACATCGGGAGTAAATTGCTCAGGAAGAAGCTCTTTAAGCGTACCAATTAAGTGTGCACCTACAATAGGGTAATGCTCAGGTAAAATATTCAAGCTTGTATGCTTATGATTAATACGTGTTAGCGCTTCTTTTAATACGGCTAAATTATCAATATTTTGTGCATACGCAGCCAATGCATTAAAAAGTGCAAATTGCTGACGACCTGTATCTTGATTCGCCATATTAAAAATATTTTTAAGCTCAGGATTATGGCTAAATAAACGCTTATAAAAATGATCGGTAACAACCGTACCCGCCTGCGCTAATAACGGAACTGTGCTTTTTACAATCTCAATGGTTTTATCAGATAACATATGTGTTTCCTATGGATGAACTAACCACGACGCCCATCAACACGACGCCGCGTTAATATAGGTGTGCAGTGAATTAAAAATAATGAAAAAGCCACTAACCACAGCAAAGCACTTATTTGCCAAGCAAGGTGAGGCCCAATAATAAAAGGGAGTAATGAACGAGTAATAGCGGCCACAAGCAAAAACGCAAAAGCAACAGCCATGTAATGAGGAATAGCGAGTGTACGCCCTGTATGACCATGTGATACACGCGTCATCATTGCTAAAATCATCATACCTATTGTGCCAATAGTGATTAAGTGCAGCGCATCTTTAAATTGTATTGCACTGCTATAAAAGCTAAATGCAACCATCATTAACCCTACGCCTAACGCTAAGTAGGAAAAATGTAAAGACCATAACAACGGCACTCTCAATACCTTGCTATCCCACCAAAAACCAGCCCTGACCAGGTGAAGCGCAGCAACAGTTGCAACAACTAACGCAGGATTAATCGTGTTCAAAAACAACTTGTTGATGAAAAATAAAGTGATAGCCAAAATAGATAAATACATCACCGCTTTATCTATTTTAGGAGTGCGAACTTGTGCGGTTAAACCTAGACCTTTAGCGGTAAAAAATGGTAGAACGCGACCCGCAACAATGCCAACTAGTAAAGTAATTACCAGTACTGCGGTATCAACCACACCAAGTGCAAGCTGCATGTTTTGTTTTAAAACAAGTATTAAATACAATACATTGAGCCCACAAAGCACAGCTAAAATAGCTAAAAACGGATAGTTACTTTTGCTATTGGCTTTTAATAACATATTAGCCAGTACTGCTATGGCGCCTAGCCACCAAATAACTTGTAATGTAAGTGCAGCATATAAATTAAAATGAGCAATATCAGGCAATATCACAAAAAAGGCTAAGCGCGCTGCAAGCCATATAAACGTAAGCCACATAAGAACTTTGCCACTTATGCTCGGTACGCCTGTCCATGTTTGTGCAGCGGTAAGTAAAAAGCCAACAGCTACAACTCCTGCAAAGCCAAACAGCATTTCGTGCGCGTGCCATAATGTTGCAGGTATCGATAAGTGCCAACTTGCATAGCCTGTTAAAATAAGTAGCCAATACCCCACCGACAAAAATGCCAATAAGCCACCGCCTAAAAAGAAAGGTCTAAAAGCGAGCATCCATAATGGCCATTGAGATACTTGATGAATAGCAACGCGTGCTGGCATTGGCTCAGTTAAGTTTATAGGGCGCATTATCGTACCTCCTGTCCTAAACCATGTTGTGCAACACAGCGCAGTACGTAACTTACTTTTAAAATAGCAGCAATAACAATAGTCCCAATATGAGCTGATACTTGCACCGCCATGGAAAAGTACTCAGCAAACGGGTAGCTAATTAAAATACTTGCCGTAATACACACTAAACTCACAGCTAATGCAGTATTGGCAGCAAATAATACTGTTTCGTATAGTGAACTAAACTGTGTTTGATTATTTAAATTATTCAGCATTAGTGTGTTCATGGCGATCTCTGTAACTAACTACGTTACTTAGCTATTACACATACTGTGCCAACAAATTTAATTAATTAAATTCAATAAGTTAAATTAAACCACTTTACAGTATGAGTCTTTATGACCTACTATAAATTAACTCATAAGAACACAAACAGGTCATTTTGACATGAACCAGCAATTCAACCTTACACAAGTTGCTCTAGAGCTTGCTCAAAGTACACTACACGAGCATAGCTTTGATCAATTACTAGCAACGGTTGAGCGGGTTATCCCTAGTGATGCAAGTGCGTTATTAGTGCTTCAGGGCGAGCAATTAAAACCACTGGCAATTAAAGGGTTAATGTCCGACAGCCTTGGCAGACGATTTAAAATAGTAGAACACCCTCGCCTAGAAGCTATTTGCAAAAGCACACTCGCGCTGCAATTTGCGCACGACTGCCCACTACCCGATCCATACGACGGATTGCTATTAGCTAAAACCGGCGACATACCGGTACATGCATGTTTAGGCTTACCTCTTTATGATAAAAACGCGCTACTTGGCGTACTTACGTTTGATAGCCTTAACGCCAATGCATTTAACAGCATAAGCGCTGATACACTCAATACCTTACAAACGCTGTGTAGTGCGCATTTTAAAACAGCTTTAGAGCTTGCCCATTACAAACAGCATGCACAGCACTCAAGTGCATTAGTGCAAGAACTAAATCGTGAAGCGTTAACACGGGACGGCGGTGAAATTATTGGTCAAAGTCCGCTAATGCAAACACTTAAAAACGAAATTAAACTCGTTGCAGCATCTAACTTTAGTGTGCTTATATTAGGTGAAACAGGAGTAGGGAAAGAGCTTGTAGCGCGTAATATTCACTTAAATTCAGCTCGAAAAGATCAACCGCTTATTCACTTAAATTGTGCATCACTTCCTGAAAACCTCGCCGAAAGTGAATTTTTTGGTCATGCGAAAGGGGCTTTTACAGGCGCACAAAACTCGCGCCAAGGTAAATTTCAATTAGCTGATGGCGGCACGTTATTTTTAGATGAAATAGGCGAACTGCCCCTGGCCATGCAAAGTAAACTATTACGAGTGCTACAAAGTGGCGAAATACAAACGGTAGGAGAAGACACGCCAAAGTACGTAGATGTACGCGTCGTTGCTGCAACCAACAGAAACTTAAAAGAAGAAGTAGCTCAAGGTCGCTTTAGAGCCGATTTATACCATCGCCTCAGTGTCTACCCTATTACTGTGCCACCACTTAGTAAACGCGAGCACGACATAACACTCTTAGCTGGTTATTTTATTGAGCAAACAGCCCGTAAATTAGGGATAAAACAATTAAAACTAAGCCCTGAAGCACAAGTACTGCTTAATCAGTACAACTGGCCAGGTAACGTTCGCGAGCTTGAACATGTCATTAGCCGCAGCGCCCTAAAAGCAAAACAAAGCCAATGGCAAAATCCAATAATAACCATTACAAGCGAGCACTGTGATTTAACCCCGAGTGCGCCGCAAAACTCTCTAGTAGCAAGCCAAATTACAACCAACAGCTTAATCAACCAACCTTTAAAGCAAGCTGTAGAATCGTTGCAATACAACGTAATAACCGAGCAATTAAAGAAGCATAACTACAACTGGTCAGCAGCAGCAAGAGTACTTGAATTAGATAGAGCTAACTTAGTACGCTTGGCTAAACGCCTAGGGATAGAAATAAAAAAAACGCTATAATTATTTAAAACACAGCTAAAATGCTGCTAAAACTATTGATTAGCAGCTAACTTACTAAAATGTATTTTTAACAACCCTGCAAAAGCTTGTACTTTAGCAGTGCGATGCACTAAGTGATGCGTGACTAACCATACATCGGTAGGCCAGCTTAACTCACTGTGTAATATAGGCACTAAATCAGAATATTGCGCCGCTACGTCATGCTGTAATCCGCCAATGCCTAGCCCTTTAATTATTGCACGAGTCGCTTCTGCGGTTTCAGATACTCGCAGCTTAATTTGCGATGCAGGAATATGTTCATCAGCCCATGCAAAATAAGGCACGCGAGCATTAAAACCCGCCACACCCGATACAAAATTATGTTGTTGTAAATCACTTAATAATTTAGGCATGCCGTACTTATTAATGTAACGTTTATTAGCGTATAAACCCGATGATAACTGCGCTAAATGCTGAGCAATATAATCGCCTTCATCAGGCCTTGGGCCTGCACGAACTGCAATATGTGCTTGTCCGTGATCGAGCCTTAACCTTTTTTGTTCTAAAATAACTTCTAACTGCACTTGCGGATGTAATGCCTGAAATTGCTCACATACATCACCAAGTACATCCATAAAGCCACTTACCGTCGTTAGCAATAAACTCCCTCTAAGGGTGCTATCAGCTGCTGCTATATCGTTATGTAACTGCTCTAAGGAGCCATGGATAGTCTGCGCCGTTGCAAATAACTTGGTGCCAATTTCAGTAACCTTGTAACCACGGGCATGGCGATGAAAAAGGCGTGCATTTAAGTTTTTTTCAAGATTATTAATTCGCCTAAGTACTGTGCTGTGGTGCACATTAAGCTCTTCTGCTGCCGCCGTTAACGTGCCTAATCGTGCTACTTCAAACGCTACTTTAACGTCTTGCCAATCTTCAAATTTTATCGCCATGCTGCTTACCTTATACTTATGTGCATTTACGCACACAAGTGTTGCGTTTATTGGGGTTTTCTACAAGCAAAATTTTGCTACATTAGCGTTGTAAGTTTAAACACTAAAAGGTCAATAGCATGTCAGCACCAAAAATTATCGCCCTAGCAGGAAGTCTTCGACAAGAAAGCTTTAATCAAAAAATTATTAATGAGGCAGCACGTTTTGCTCTACAAACAGGTGCTGAAGTAGAAGTAATAAAACTAAACGAATTAAACATCCCACTATTTAACGAAGATATTGAAGCGCAAGGTACACCAAGCGATGTACAGCTTTTAAAAGACAAACTACGTGCAGCTGACGGTATTTTACTAGCAAGCCCAGAGTACAACGGATCTATAACTGCAGCACTTAAAAATGCGATTGATTGGGCATCGCGCACGGAACAAGGTGCTGTTCCTGCTTTTCGCAATAAAGTAGTGGCGCTGTTTTCAGCATCACCAGGTGGACTTGGTGGGTTACGCGGTTTAAATCATGTACGTGATATATTAAGTGGTATTGGATCGTTAGTGCTTGCCGATCAACTTGCAGTACCCGCTGTACACACATTGTTTGATGAAAATGGGCAAATTAATGAACCTGTTACTGCAGAGCGAGTATCGGCGCTTGCTCATCAGTTAGTAAGCGTTGCAAGTAAGTTAAGGTAACTTGCACGCCTAAATAACTAATTACTTTGTCGCCGCGAGTTTTGCGGCGATAAAATCGGTATGCGTTACATATAAAAGCCCTGCTACTTTACGTATTACGTAGTCTTCTTGGGGATCTATTTCTCCATCGGCATACGCTAAGCGCCATAATAACTCTATTATTTCAATTCGCTGCGCCGCGCTGCAATGCTCATTAATCTGTTTTGAAAACTGAAAGTAATCTATCGAATCATCTAAGCTGCTTGCCGCGTTATTAGTAAGCTCATTAACCTCAATATCTGTTAAATTAAAATACTTTTTTAAGGTTACAGTCAGGGTTCGTTGCTCATCATGTTCAAGCTTGGTATCTGCACGCATAACTTCAATTAATAATGCAGCAACAGCTGTTTTTAAATCGTGCTCTTGCATACTTGGCTGCGGTTCATCGAATACAGCAAAAAGTTGTTTTATTTGTTTGAACATCACACTTTCCCTTTTTGGGTGTTAGACTAATACGTAAAGAAATCGACCTTATTACTCTTATTAATGGGTATAAAGTTCGCAAATTAAAGGATACATTTTATGAAAGGAATAAACGCACCACGCTTATTTATAGGCGCTACACTGGTGGCCCTTTCGAGTGGAAATACTGCACTTGCTGAAAAAGCCGAAACAGAGAAGCTCTACGACTTTGACAACAAAGTGCATTACTACCAGACAAAAATTGGCGAAGACAACTATAAAATAGAAATCCAGTCAGACGATTACAAACACTTTACCAATCAAAGTGTATTTTTATTACGCCATGCTGACCGTCTATGCCGCGGCAATACCTTTATGTTGAAAATACTTGAAGGCGTGCAAGAGTACGAGCGCTTTCCAACAAAACCACGTGCTTACCAACCAGATTTAAGTGTTTTACTACAATGCGAAACTAAAGAAGATACAAACAAGGGTAAGTAACCTTAGTCTTTATAACCCCAAGGTGCTGATGGTGGAGTAATCGGTTTAGTTAAATCAAAATCCACCTTAAACTCACGTCCTTGGCGAATTAATCGATAAGTAAATACTTCTGGGTAAATATACATTTGCCATGTATTACCTACAGACTGTGCAATGCCTTCTTTCACGAATAACTCTTTAGAGTATTGGTCTGCTGGAAACGACTGCATTTGCGCGAACCCTGCATCAAGCGTATGGCCACCATACATAGTTGATGCGTCGTCTATTCCATCTTTATGACGATGATCGTGCTTTAAACTCAAGCCACTACCCGTTTTAGTTATGATCCACGTACGTGATGCATCGTCTCCTACATGAAACGGCACTTGTAACTCAGTCTCGCTACATTTACGTACATGCATAACCAGCTTTTTATCTGTAAATGAGCTTGGCCCTTTCGCGTTATCTACCGCTACTTCACCTTCAAAAGCTTTACCGCAATGCGCTGCAATACTATTAAAAAAGGCATCATGAGTAGGAATAGACACTAGCGGTGCAGGGCGTGCAAAAGCTGTCGATGAAGCAACTATTAAAGTTGCTGCAGTTAATAATTTCATATGTTTCTCGTTATAGTTATTTTAAAACACCTGTAATAGTACAGTTTTCTTAAGTACTTTATTAGAAGTATCTATATAAAATTTAGAACAAGACAACTAGGTAAAACTACTAAATAGCGATTAACGACTAAATATCTCAGCCTTCATTAACAATCCTACTTTTATAAATATTAATTACACACCTCAACTAGCCACTGGCCAATTACTTAATCACCATTGGTGATGCCTGCTTAATTGGCCCGAAAGTTCAGCTTTTAGCTGTGTTACATGCTACTAATCCAGCAAAAAGGCTTAGTAAGAAAACTTTGCAGCGCCTATCGCGTTAGCCAATAACGCATGGGTTGGCACAGGTGTAATTATTTTAGCGGGTGTGAGTATTGGTGAAAACAGTATTGTGGGTGCGGGTGCTGTCGTTACTAAAAATGTAATGCCTAATACCGCAGTAGCGGGTAACCCAGCTCGTGAAATAAGAACACTGTAGTTATTCTCGATGTGATTTTAACGTTGGGAGTCGCTACGCTCGCATCAGCGAGCACTTTAACTCGTTAAATTAAGTGAATTATTCACTAAGAGACACTCCGCTATAGAGGAATCCCTGAATCACTTTTTTGCAGACGTAAAAAAGCCCGAATCGTTAGATTCGGGCTTTCTACAATTTGAAGTCGGTGCGCTACGCAGTAGGATGTCGTAGTGCCCACAGCGGTGGAGAGTCACGTAGCAAATGCTACTTTATTGGCCGACTGGGGTATTGAGGGTTTTTGGTGTGATTCTAGCGTCGGGAGTCGCTATGCTCGGCCGCCCTACGTGATGTGTGTTGATGTGAGTGTGTATTAATTGCGCGCATTTACTTTTCTGCAGACGTAAAAAAGCCCGAATCGTTAGATTCGGGCTTTCTACAATTTGAAGCCTGGTAATGTCCTACTTTCACATAGCAAATGCTACACTATCATCGGCGCTGTTTCGTTTCACTACTGAGTTCGGCATGGAATCAGGTGGGTCCAAAACGCTATTGTCACCAAG
>NZ_JADYXH010000014.1:0-97137 GCF_015864395.1 Pseudoalteromonas sp. SWYJZ12 | reverse complement strand
TCGATAGCTCAGTCGGTAGAGCAGAGGATTGAAAATCCTCGTGTCCGTGGTTCGATTCCGCGTCGAGGCACCATTTATTGAGAAGCCTTGCTTATGCAAGGTTTTTTTATTTTAAGTGCTTTATAAAAGTTCTCAATCTTTAAAATTGAACGTGCCTTAGCACACAGTTTTGTGTGCCGACTTAGCTCAGCTGGTAGAGCAACTGACTTGTAATCAGTAGGTCAACCGTTCGACTCGGTTAGTCGGCACCATTTATTCAAAAGCCTCGCTTATAGCGGGGCTTTTCTGTTTCTATATGTCTAATACCAATCCGCAATAATACTTAATTAATTTGAGTGATTAAATCTGCCGTTAACTGCGTTAAAAATTTCTGATATAGGACAAAAATAACGAAATTTTTGCCTTGTTATCGACACGATTTTCTTACCTCAAAATAGATCACTTAATTAAGCGAATTGGTATAATCTCTTAGACACACTACAAAAAGTTAATTTTTTATTATTAAAAATTGCTGATCATTTGCTCATTTTTACCGTATAACTGGCTATTATGTTAGTTCATCGCTAGCTATGTAATGTTATGTAAAGTAGGTTGAGCAAAAGTTGCCAAAGTGCTTGAATTACGTTCATAAATAGCAGTAATTTAGGTTTAATTATGATTTGGCAATGCAAGCCAACCCTATTGGCAATTAGTGTGATGCTGCTTAGCGGCTGTGCGAGTGATTTTAACTCGTCGCAGCGCATGCAAGCGCCTAATAATATGCCACATCAATGGCAGCAAGAAGCATCAAGCTCGGTATTAAAAGTACAAGAGCAATGGCTTACACAACTACAAAACCCTACGCTTAACAAATTTGTACAACAAGCACTTAAAAATAACCAACAGCTTTTACAAACTAGTTACGATGTAGAAATTCAAAAACAACAGCTTATAGTATCGGGTGCTGCGCTTTGGCCTAGCCTCGATTTATCAACGCGTACTAGCCGTAGTAAAGACAACCGCCCAGTGAGCTACGACAACGCAAGTTCAGTTAGTTTAAACTTAACTTACGAGGTTGATTTATGGGGTAAGCTTTCTGATTCAAAACGCGAAGCTAATCTTAACTATTTAGCGCAACAGGCACGGTTTGAGCAAGCTAAACAGCAACTCGTTGCTGATGTGGTAACAGGCTGGTTTGATGTTGTTACATCACAACAATTACTCGATTTATTTAAACGCAGAGAAGCTAACGCACAGCAAAACCTAGATATTATCGAGTCTGGCTATCGCCAAGGTATAAACGAAGCACTCGATGTATATTTAGCCCGTAATGAGCTCAATACTGAACGCGCTCGCATTGCCACTCAAACGGCGAACCTATCGGCTTCAGCACGTGTACTTGAGCGTTTACTGGGTGAATACCCAAAAGGTGCCATTACTGCTAGTAGCGACTTACCCGTTATTAATACCGATATTCCACTAGGCTTACCTTCTGAACTTATAACACGTAAACCTACGCTGCGAGCAAGTTGGTATGATCTTTTAGCCACCGACGCTTCATTGGCGTATGCGCACAAACAACGCTTTCCAAGTTTAGATTTAACAGCTTCACTAAGTGATAGCACCGACAGAGTAAGCGACTTGTTTTCTCCATCAAGCCTTGCATGGTCGTTATTAGGTAGTATTTCAGCACCACTTTTTGAGGGCGGACGCTTAAAAGCGAATGAAGAAATAGCGCGCCTTAATACTCAAAAGCAAGAGCAACTTTATTTGCAAACGCTTTACGATGCATTTGGTGATGTAGAGAATGCGATTTCACAGCAGCAGTCTCTTAAATCACAATATAGCAGCACCCTTGAGGCGCAAGAAAACGCACTTGCAGCAGAGCAGTTGTCGTTTGAGCAATATCAAAGTGGCTTGGTAACTTACACTACGGTGCTTGACGCACAAGATAGGTCTTTCGATGCACAAAGCTCCTTAATCGACATTAAAAACCAATTAATAGCTAACAGAATTAACTTACACGTTGCCCTTGGTGGTGATTTTGCAAAGCCCTCAAGTGAACTAAAGAGCAATAATGATGAAAACTAAAACAGCAAAAATTATTATTCCAGCGGTGGTTATTATTGCCACTATTTTAATTGTTATGTTTATTAAAGGTAATCCGCCAGAGGCTAAACGCTTTGGCTCACCTCCTAAAGCATCAATAAGTGTGGCTGCGCTTGAGCTTAAACCACAAAATTACCAAGTGATGATTGATAGCTACGGTACGGTAAAACCACGTACACAAAGTTTATTAGTTGCTCAGGCATCTGGGCAAATAATTGAAGTAAGTGATGACTTTAGAGAAGGCGGCTTTTTTGAAAAGGGCGACGTACTTTTAAAGCTAGACGATAGAGATCATCAAGCTGAAGTTAAATCTGCTCAAGCCAATTTATTAACGGCAGAGCAAGGCTTATTAGAAGAAAAAGCGCGTGGACAACAAGCTATTACTGATTGGAAACGCCTTGGCGGCTCAAATCAGGCAAGCAGCTTAGTACTGCGTGAACCACAACTTGCAGCAGCCGAAGCAGAAGTTTTATCGGCGCAAGCAGTACTTGAAAAAGCCATGCTTGATTTAGAGCGCACTAAAGTAACCGCGCCATACGCCGGGCGTATACTCAGCCGTAGTGTTGATTTGGGGCAAGTTGTTACTAACAATACCCAGCTTGCCACTATTTACGCAATCGATAGCGTAGAGATTCGTTTACCGATTAAAAATAAAGATCTTCCGTTCGTAAATTTACCAGAGCAATATCGTGATGGCGCCAAAAATCAAGCAGGTTCAATTGTTAAATTTACCTCTGACTTAGTGGGTGAGCAAACGTGGCAAGGGCAGCTAGCGCGTACCGAAGGTGCTATAGATGAAGGTGCACAACAGCTTTACGTAGTTGCTAAAATTAACGACCCATATAAAGCAACGGCTAATAACCAGTACCCAATAAAAATAGGGCAATACATAAAGGCGCAAATTACCGGTAAAACAGTTCCTAACGCACTTATAATCCCTAACAGTACTATTTATCAAGGGACGTATGTTTATGTTGTTGAAGAGGGTGTACTTAAGCGTAAAGACATTACACTTGCTTGGCAAAATGCGACACAAGCGATGATAAAAACGGGATTAAATCCAAATGATAAACTGGTTATTACTCCACTAGGGCAAGTGAGTTCTGGAACTCAGGTAAGTATTTTAGGCGAACAAAGCACAGAGCAACCTAAAAGCCGAGGAGCTAATGGGCAAGGTAAAGGAAAGCGCCCGACGCCAGAGCAGCTTGAGCAAAAAGCAAAAGAGCAGGGTATTAGTGTTGAAGAGCTAAAAAAACGCCGCGCAGCAAAGCAAGGAGATAAGCCATGATCGCTTGGTTTGCCAAAAACCATGTTGCTGCTAACTTATTGCTAGTAACGCTGTTACTGTCGGGACTTTTTAGCTTATCAAGCAAAATACCGCTTGAGGTATTTCCTTCATTCGAAACTGACATGATAAGCGTAAATGTAAGTTTGCGTGGTTCAACACCAGAGGATGTAGAGCAAGGTGTAACTATACGAATAGAAGAAGCAGTACAAGATTTAGAGGGCATAAAGCAAATATTTAGTCGCTCTTCTGAAGGTTCTGGCTCTGTGACAATAGAAGTGGAAAGCGGTTACGACCCTCGTGAGCTTTTAGCTGATATAAAAAGTCGTGTAGACGCAATTAACACTTTTCCAGCCGATGCTGAAAAGCCGATAGTAGCGCTTGCTGAGCGAATTCGTGAAGTTATCGCGGTTACCGTATCGAGTGACTATGGCGAAAAAGAAACCCGCGAATACGCAGAAACAGTACGCGATCAAATCCTACGTTTACCTAATGTAACGCAGGTAGAGCTAAGTGGCGTTCGTGATTACGAAATAGCCATTGAAGTAAGCCAAGATATTCTTCGTCAGTACGATTTAAGCTTGGCACAAATATCGAGTGCTATTTCAAACTCAAGCTCAGATATTTCTGCTGGTAACTTAAAAACAGAAGGCGGGGACGTACTTATAAGCTCTAAAGGGCAAGCATATCGTAAAGATGAATTTGCCAGCATTGTTGTTAAAAACCAAGCCGATGGCACTATTATTCGCTTAGGTGATATAGCGACTATAAAAGACGATTTTGAAGAAACACCAGTACGTACTCGCTTTAATGGTAAGCAAGCTGCATTTATCGACGTATATCGAATTGGTCCACAAAGTGCGATTACAGTTGCTGACGATGTTAAAAACTACATAAAAGAGCAACAAAGTTCTCTCCCACAAGGGTTTGAATTAAGTTACTGGGATGATGATTCGGAGCTGGTTAAAAGTCGTATTTCGACCCTTACTACCAATGCTTTACAAGGCGGTATTTTAGTACTCGCTTTACTTACTTTGTTTTTACGCCCTGCAATTGCATTTTGGGTATTTATTGGTATTCCGGTTTCGTTTATGGGCGCGTTTATAGCTATGCCTATTTTTGGCGTAACCCTTAATATTATGAGCTTATTTGGCTTTATATTGGTACTGGGGATTGTTGTTGATGACGCCATAGTTACCGGCGAAAACGTTTACACCCATCTAAAAACGGCTAAGTCGGGCGAGCAAGCCGCAATTTTAGGTACTCAAGAAGTAGCAACACCAGTAACATTTGGTGTGTTAACTACCGTTGCTGCCTTTTTACCTTTGGCCTTTATTGAAGGGGCGCGTGGTGCCTTGTTTGCACAAATACCGGTAGTGGTTATTCCGGTATTATTGTTTTCATTGATTGAATCTAAATTTGTACTACCAGCACATTTAAAATATATAAAACTACGCCACGAAAAAGGCGAACCTTCAAAGTTTGATGTTATTCAACAGCGTTTTGCAGATGGATTTGAAAACGCGATTTTAAAATACTATCAACCCACTTTAAATTTAGCACTGCGCCATAAATTGGCTTCGGTAAGCTTGTTTATTGGTGTATTTGTTATAATTTTAACCATGATCACCAGCGGTTGGACTAAGTTTGTATTTTTCCCGCGCATACCAAGCGAAACAGTCCGCGTTAACTTAACACTACCGACAGGTACACCGTTTGAAGTAACTAATAAATACGTAATTGACATGTCGCAAAAGGCGCAGCAATTACAAGAAAAGTACCGCGATCCAGATACTGGCGAAAGCGTTATTTTAAATATATTAGCCACAACAGGCGGGCGTGGTGGTGTATCTAATTCAGGCTCTGTACGCTTTGAAATAACACCGGCTGAAAAGCGTGAATCAGACATAGGATCACGAGAACTCGCCAGCGAATGGCGCGATTTAATTGGTGTCATACCAGGCGCCGAAAGTTTAACGTTTAGAGCCGAAATTGGCCGAAGTTCTGACCCAATTGATGTTCAGCTTAGCGGCACTTCGTTGACTATTTTACAAGACGTGGCTGATCACATTAAAACCCGTTTATCGACCTATCCAACGGTATTTGATATTGCCGATAGTATGTCCGACGGTAAAGAAGAGTTACAAATAGAGCTTACGCAACAAGGTTTAGCGCTGGGCTTAAATAGAGTCAATGTAGCAGGACAAGTACGTAACTCGTTTTTTGGCTCGCAAGCACAACGTATTCAGCGAGGCAGGGATGACGTACGTGTAATGGTACGCTTACCTATAGATGAGCGCCGCTCTGTAGCTGACCTACAAAACATACTTATAAATACGCCTGATGGAGGCTCAGTGCCTTTATCGCACGTGGCAACACTTACTGCTGGGCAAAGTCCATCAACTATTAATCGAATAGACCGTTACCGCACATTAAACGTAACAGCCGATATCGAAAAAAATAATACCAACATGACCATACTGCAGGCTGACCTAACGGAGTATTTAGATGGGTTAATGCAGCAATATCCTGGAGTAGATTACAAACTAGAAGGTGAGGCTAAAGAGCAAAGAGAGTCGTTTGGGTCGTTGGCTTGGGCACTTGTGTTTGTATTTTTCATAATCTATGCGCTATTAGCAATACCGCTTAAATCTTACTTACAACCAATCATAGTAATGAGTGTTATTCCATTTGGCATGATAGGTGCTGTAGTAGGACATTGGATTATGGGAATGGACTTAACTATTATGAGTTTACTCGGTATGCTTGCGCTAACCGGGGTGGTGGTAAATGATTCGCTTGTACTCGTTGATTTTATTAATAAAAAGCGCAGTGAAGGTGGTAAAGTTCTCGATGCTATAAAAATTGCAGGTGCATCACGTTTTCGCCCTGTAATGCTAACTAGTTTAACGACCTTTATTGGCTTAATGCCATTACTGTTTGAAAAAGCGACTCAGGCACAGTTTTTAATACCAATGGCGGTGAGCTTAGGGTTTGGGATTATTTTTGCTACCTTTATTACTTTATTGTTAGTACCAATAAACTACATGCTAATGGAGCGTTTTCAAGGTTGGTTTAAATAACTTCACTCTTTAATGCGTGATTATTAAAGCTGTAGGTAAGTAATTACCTGCGGCTTTTTTATAAGCTAAAAAGTAATATTAGACAATTGAAGACAAGTGAATAAAAAATTTAGATAAATATAAGAATAAACAGGAAGGTTAATTTCTTTTTTGATAAAGCCTTTTAAAGGCGAGGGTTTGCTAAAAAGGTGTTCCCCAAGATACGGTACTCGGTTTCAGTCCTGAAACCAGAAGGTTTCAGGGCGGGAATCTGCGGTTTACCGTAGGCTTCTCGGTACATGCCGAGCCTGCACAATAGTAGACGAACAGAAACCCTGGTATAAAATTTATCGGCTCAGGGACTTAACTAAGCTCCGGTACCCCAGGGAACAATTTAAGTATATAAGACATAATCCAATCCTTAAACCCCAAACGTAAAAAATTAAACCGTTCGCTTAGTTTTTCCGCACCTTTAACTCATCATTTACTTTATCGCATGGTTTTTGAGCTTGATCATACAATTAATTGGAGTTGCTTTTTATCGAGTGGTAGCATTGCCTTAACTTGCAAAGCGAAGATTCGATTATGAACGATTTACCCGATTACGAAAAAGCTCAACTGCTTTTAGAAAAAAACGAAATATTTGTATCACCTGCTGAAGCGCATGGTGTGATTAGTGGTTTACTTGCGTGTGGTTTAACCATTGACGACAAAGAATACTTAGGCCTTTTGAGTGATGTGTTTAACGATGGTGAATCGTTTAGTAACGATTTAAAGCAGTTTTTTGGCACTATTTATAAGCAAGTAGTCGCGAGCTTTAATGATGATGAATTTCAGTTTGATTTATTTTTACCAAGCGACGACGAAACACTCATCGATCAGGCTAATGGCCTCGTATCATGGGTAGCGGGTTTTATGCTTGGTTTTGGTTTAAAGCAAAAAGACTACGGTAAACTATCGAGTGATGTTAAAGAGGTTATTACTGACTTTAGCGAAATCACTCGCCTAGATACTACTTTTGAAGAAACCGAAGAAGACAGCCAAGCGCTGCACGAAGTGATTGAATATGTGCGTGTATCAGCACTACTTTGTTTTGCAGAGCTTGGTAAAGAGCAAAGCACGCAAAGTACTAAAAAAACACTTCATTAACTTTTAAAAAGTAAAACGGGTTGGTTAATAATGGTTGAAGTACAAAAGTCAGAATTTAAAGCACGTCGCGAGCGCTTACTTGCTCAAATGGATGAAAATAGCGTTGCTATTATTCCCGCTGCGAGCGAAGTGACGCGCAGCCGCGATACCGAATATGCATTTAGACAAGATAGCGACTTTTTTTACTTAACTGGCTTTAACGAACCCGACGCCGTACTTGTACTCTGTAATAACAGCGATGCACCCAGTACTTTATTTTGCCTAGATAAAGACAAGCTTGCAGAAATTTGGCATGGCCGCAGAGTTGGCTTTGATAAAGCTAAAAGTGACTACCTGTTTGATGAAGCTTACCCGCTAAGTGAATTAAACGATAAAACACTCGATATGCTAAATGCAAAAAATGCGCTCTATTTTGCACAAGGTGCTTACCCCTCATTTGATACCAAAGTGTTTTCGTTACTAGGTACGCTTCGAAGTGGCTCTCGAAAAGGCCTCAAAGCACCGAGTAATTTAAAAGAAATACGCGGCCTTATTCACGAAATGCGTTTGTTTAAATCGCCAAGCGAGATAGATGTTATGCGAGAAGGCTGTGAAATTAGTGCGCGAGGGCACATGCGCGCTATGCGTTATTCGCATGCGGGAGCTACTGAATTTCAGCTAGAGGCAGAGCTACATCATCATTATGCAATGAACGGTGCGCCTCATCCTGCGTACGGCACAATTGTTGGTAGTGGCGACAACGCCAATATTTTACATTACACGCAAAATAGCGACGTATTAAAAAATGGTGATCTGGTACTTATAGACTCTGGGTGCGAGTTGCAAGGTTACGCCGCCGATATTACTCGTACATTTCCGGTAAATGGTCAATTTAGCGAAGAGCAAGCCGCGCTTTATAATATTGTACTTAAAGCGCAAGAAGTTGCTTTTGATGAGGTAAAACCCGGTGGTTATATGTCGCATGCTAATAAACTAGCAATGGAAGTAATGACCCAAGGTTTACTTGATTTAGGTATTTTAACCGGCGACTTTGACGAGCTAATGGCAAAAGGTGCGTGTAAAGAATATTACATGCACGGGCTTGGGCATTGGCTTGGTTTAGATGTACATGATGTTGGCGATTACAAAGTAAATAACGCTGAGCGGGCATTTGAGCCGGGTATGGTACTCACTATAGAGCCAGGGCTTTATATAAGCGAAGACTCAAGCGCACCGCAAAAATACAAAGGCATTGGCATTCGTATCGAAGATAACTTGCTAGTTACCGAAACCGGCCATGAAAACTTGACCCTAAGCGTACCTAAAAAAATTAGCGATATAGAAGCACTTATGCAAAGTGCTAAAAACGTATAAAGCTCGGAGAGTATAGTGGCTAAGCAGTTTGATGTAGTTATTATTGGCGGTGGTTTAGCGGGAGCAAGCTGCGCATTAAGTGTGGCTAAAACTAATCCCGCGTTAAATATTGCCGTTGTAGAAGCGAATCAAGTAACCGGCGACTACCACCCAAGCTTTGACGACAGAAGCATTGCACTTGCTCAGCAATCGGTAGAGTATTTACAAAGCCTCAATTTATTTGAGCAAAATGCCCCTTACACCGCAGCAATCAAAAAAGTGAGCGTGTCTGATAGAGGCCACTTTGGCAAAGCGCACATTAATTGCAATGAGTTTGCTAAACCTTCGTTAGGTTATGTGGTTCAGGTTAATCCGTTTGGTCGTGCGCTACACCTGCGTTTAACGCAGTCAAATATTAGTTTATATTGCCCCGATAGTGTAACCGCAATTGAGCAAACACTGCATAGCAATATACTTACCCTCCAAAGTGGCGAGCAATTAAATGCAAAGCTATTAGTTATTGCTGATGGCGCGCAATCACCAACACGCAATCTACTTGGGCTTGGTTTTAATACCCAGCCTTATGAACAAGGCGCAATTATTGCTAATGTAGAAGTGGCTGGTGGGCATAATAATCATGCCTTTGAGCGCTTTACACAAAATGGGCCTATGGCATTATTACCCATGAGCAATAACCGTTATTCGTTAGTGTGGTGTATGAACCAAGATCAGGTTGAACAGCACATGGCACTTAATGAACAAGGTTTTTTAAGTGCCCTACAAAGCGCGTTTGGTTATCGCGGTGGGCAATTTACTAAAGTGGGCATGCGCACGAGTTACCCGCTCGTTTACGGGCAAGTCGAGTCTTTGACTGCGCACCGTACAGTGGTTATTGGTAATGCCGCACATGCTATTCATCCTATTGCAGGGCAAGGTTTTAATTTAGGCCTTCGCGACGTACAAGTACTTAGTAATTTAATAGCAAATAGCCAACACGATTTAGGCAGCTATGCGTTTACACGTGAATATTCAAAAAAGCGCAGTGATGATATAAAAACCGTAATGAGTTTAACCGACGCACTTGTTAGACTTTTTTCGAACTCATCGCGAGTGCTCGCATTGGGGCGCAGTATTGGGTTGTTTTCGATGGATTTATTTCCCGCATTAAAAGCCCCATTAGCTAAACAGTTAATGGGGCAAGTTAAACAAGGTAGGCGTTTATGAAGCAAGCACAGGTTTGTATTGTAGGTGGCGGCTGTGTAGGGCTAACACTAGCACTTGGATTGGCAAAAGCCGATATAAGCGTCGTTGTACTCGACGACGCACCAACACAAGCATTACCAACTGACGAATATGGTTTGCGTGTAAGTGCGTTAAGCATTGCAAGTCAAACCTTGCTTGAACAATTAAACGTATGGCCCGAAATTATCGCACAGCGAGCGTGCGCTTATACACATATGGACGTACGTGATGCCGACAGCTTTGGCAAAATAGCGTTTAATAACGAGCAACTTGAGCTTGAACATTTAGGCCATATTGTTGAAAACGACATTATCCGCTACGCCCTTATAAAAGAGCTAGAGCAACAAAGCAGTGCCACGCTAATGTTTGATACGCAGTATCAGCAAATACATCAAAGCGAATCTGATGTATTTATAACACTTAAAAGCGGCGAGCCAATTATTGCAAAACTGCTGGTGGCGGCTGATGGTGCAAATTCAGCTATACGTAAACAATTTAATATGGCGCTTAGCTTTAAAGATTACGATCACCATGCGCTAGTCGCGACAGTTAAAACTAAAGAGCAACATGCAAACACCGCACGCCAAGTCTTTTTACCAACAGGGCCACTCGCGTTTTTACCATTGAGCGATGAGCATACTCATTCAATTGTGTGGTCTACCAGTCCCAATCATTGTGATGAATTATTAGCAATGGACGATACCGCCTTTAATAAAGCCGTAATGGCTGCAATAGATGGTCAATGTGGCCTGTGTGAAGTGCAAAGTAAGCGCACTGCTTTCCCACTTAAAATGCGCTACGCCCAGCAATGGGTTTCAGGCAAAGTGGTACTCATTGGCGATGCTGCACATACAATCCATCCACTTGCAGGGCTTGGTATGAACTTAGGTCTAAAAGATGCGGCTTATTTAATTGAGCTTTTAACAAGCGATAGCAAGGAGTTTGCAAGCACTCGTACACTGCGCGATTACGAGCGCACCCGTAAGCTCGATGCACAAAAGCACATAGCTATGATGCAAGGGCTAAAAGAGTTATTTGAAGGTGCAAACCCAGTTAAAAAACTTATTCGTGGAGTAGGGCTATCATTAGTTGATAATCTTGGGCCAATCAAGCACCTGTTCGCCAAAGAAGCGATAGGAAAGTAACGTAGGTTGGGAAGAGTGGAACGAAACCCAACGAGAAAAATAGTAGTTTTAGCTGCCAGCTTTCAGTCAAAGAAAAACCGATGTTTAGTTTAAACATCGGTTTTTTGTTTTAAAATAGTTTTGAACATATTAAAAGCTTCGCTTTTCACGCGAGCAAGCTCGGCGTCTACATGCAAAGTTTCACACTGAGCTTAATTTTACCTGTAGGCGTTTAGCTTGCTGACGCGACGAGCGTAGCTCGTAATTACTATCGTTAGTTAAAAAGCGCTTTGCGTTAAATCAGTTACAAATTCTTTTGTGCTTCATTCACCATATCTTTGAGCGCATCAATTAACAGCGGGTCTTTTTTGTTTTCTTTTGCAATCTCGAGTGCGTGTTTCATGCTGGTAACGGCTTCTTTAAACTGTTTGTCTGCAGTGTACCCTTGCGATAAACGCATGTGAGAATAAGTTGCATTTGGGTAATGGGTAGTAAAGTGTTTAAGCGTGGTAATAGCTTTAGCTGTATTACCAAACTTTTGCTGGCTATGAGCAAACTCTACGTATACATCTTGTGGAATTTTAAGCTCAAACCCGTACTTATCACTAAGTGCTTGGTAATAACCTGTAATGAGCGATACATCAGCAAACTTTCCGTGCTCGTCAGTAACCTTAAATATTAGGTCGTTAAATAAGTGAATTAGGCTATCGCTAAGCGCTGGTAGTATAGTGCCCATATGAGTAAAAGCGGTGTAATGCTTATATTCCCATTTAAGCTGCGAGGGCGTTTGTTGTTCTAAATTTACCAAAGTATTTAATACGCCTGTATAAAAGCGTGCTCCTTCGCTTGCTACACTAATAAATAACGACTGATCACCTTTAGGGTTTTTAGTGTATTTTATAATATTATTTTTTAATTCCTCATCACTCCACCAACTATTTGGGCTTATAGCTATATAGTTATTAAATAACTCAGGCTGATTAACTAAAGTATAAAGCGCCAAAGTACCTGCATTAGAGTGGCCAATTAAGGTGTTGTAGCCGTTAGTTGAGTAATTACTGTTTATATAAGGCATGAGTTCATCAGACACAAACTTTAAAAACTTGTCGGTTTGCCCTGCGTCAGGCCATTTGTTTTTAACAAAAGTTTGAAACTCTGTTTTAGGCTCGCCTTCTACTTTGGGTAAATAATCGCGAACACGGTTAGTTGTATCAATACCAACGAGCATTGCGTTAGGTATCTGCTCGTAATCAACAAGGGATTTAATAACACCAGACGCCGTATGAAAGTGCTCAACACCATCAAGTAAATAAATAACATAAAGCGGCTGATCGTCTTTTACAGTGTCAGGTATGAAAATTTTAATGGGTCTGTCTTCGTTAAGTATTTTTGACTGCAGAATGACTTTTTTACCAACGGTTATGTCAGTTGTATTGGTTTTTGCGTGGCTTAAAAATGGTGTACTAAAAGTAAGTATTAATACAAGCGATAGTAAGAGCTTCATAAATATCCTTATTTAATAATGTATTGCTTAATAATTGCACGGCTTTAAGCTTGAGTAAATGTTTATATTTTCGGGGTAAACATAAAGCTTAAGCAATTAAAAGCTATCGCTTTTCACGCGAGTAAGCTCGGCTTCTACAAGAGACATTGCACTCTGTGCTTAACTTTTTCGGTAGGCGAGCAGCTTGCTGACGCGACGAGCGAAGCTCGTAATAATTACCTTTTAACTCTTATCTATAAAAGCTTAAAAAAACCTGCTTGCTTAATTATCCGTCTAAGCGTAAAATGCGCGCTCATTTCGGCTTTTAAACTATTAATTCCTTGCCTTAAACCGACCGGCCGAAACGGTAGAAGGCTCTATTAACCGTAAGGAATATCCATGCGTCATTACGAAATCGTATTCATGGTTCACCCAGATCAGAGTGAGCAAGTTGCTGGTATGATCGAACGTTATACTGGTTCTATCACTGAAGCTGGTGGTGTTATCCACCGTCTTGAAGATTGGGGCCGTCGTCAATTGGCTTACCCAATTAACAAGCTTCATAAAGCTCACTATGTTCTTATGAACGTTGAAGCACCAACTGAAGTAATCAGCGAGCTAGAAACTACTTTCCGCTACAACGATGCAGTGCTTCGTAACTTAGTTATCCGCACTAAAACTGCTGAAACTGAAGCGTCTCCTCTTGCAAGAGAAGAGAAGAAAGAAGCACCAGCTGCTTAATTGTTTTGAGTCCTAGCATGGCATGTAATCAGCAGTTACTATAATGGTTAGCCCATATATGAATCAGCTGGTTATATCTGGGGTAGTTTGTAAAACTCCCAAGTTTAGCCAAAGCCCTGCTGGCATCCCGCATTGTATTTTTGTTGTAGAACATAAATCGATGCAAACCGAAGCAGACCTTAACCGTAATAGTTACGTGAGGCTTCAGGTAGTTGCCAGTGGAAAGCAAATGCAACAACAGACTCAACATTTGCACGTTGGGCAGGCATTGCAAGTGAGTGGTTTTTTAAATCGCCACGAAGGTCGTAACGGCCTTAGCCAATTGGTTTTGCATGCTCAGCATATAGAAAGAATTATTTGAGGAATTAATCTCATGGCACGTTATTTCAGACGTCGTAAGTTCTGCCGCTTTAAAGCGGAAGGCGTAAAACAAATCGATTACAAAGATCTAGCTACTCTTAGAAACTATGTTACAGAAAGTGGCAAAATCGTACCTAGCCGTATCACAGGTACTAGCGCTAAATTTCAGCGCCAGCTAGCAACTGCTATTAAGCGTGCTCGCTACTTAGCCCTTCTTCCATACACTGACTTACATAAGTAAGCAGCGGATTAACAGTTTTTAAAAGGTGTAGAAACATGCAAGTTATTCTACTAGATAAGATCGCTAACCTAGGTAGCCTAGGTGAACAGGTTGTAGTTAAATCTGGTTTCGCACGTAACTTCCTTTTCCCTCAAGGTAAGGCAGTTCCTGCGACTAAAGCTAACATTGAAACGTTTGACGCTCGTCGTGCAGAACTTGAAGCGAAAATCGCTGAACAGTTAGTTGCTGCACAAGCACGCGCTGAAAAACTAGAAGCATTAGCAGAAGTTACATTAGTATCTAAAGCTGGTGACGAAGGTAAGTTATTCGGTTCAATCGGTACTCGTGACATCGCTGACGCTATCTCAGCTGTTGGTGTTGAAGTTGCTAAGTCAGAAGTTCGTTTGCCTCTAGGTACTATCCGTGAGACAGGTGAATTTGACGTATCAATTTCAGTTCACTCAGACGTAACGGCTACTATTAAAGTAATCGTAATCGCTGAAGCTTAATTTTTAATTAAGCGACAAAAGCCGTGCTATTAGCACGGCTTTTTTGTGTCTGTAATTTGGCTAACTTTAATTAGTTAAGGGCACAGTTAAATAATACCAATCCGCAATAATACTTAATCATTTTGCGGGGCTAAACGTGTCGCTACCTGTGTTAAAAAATTCTCATTTACGACTGCATGGATGCAGAAGGTAGAGCAATGCAGGAGCAATTGCCGAGAACAACTAAATAGCGAATTTTTTGTCTAGCTATCAACACGTTTTTCCATCCTCAAAATAGATCACTTAATTAAGCGAATTGGTATAAAGCCTCGTATAAGCCCCTTTTTTATTCAATTATTTTTTCATTCCCTTTAAACCTTTTCGAACTGTTATTACGTCTAACTTATCAATACACTAACTCAATAATAATAATTAAAAGGCGACATCACGGATGTTACACGTTAAACCCGAACAAACGCCTTTATGCGAAGCTACACTCATTGAGCGTGTTAAATCAGGTGATCAAGGCGCATACACAGCGCTTTATGAGTTACATATAAAACGAGTCTACGGTTTATGTTTACGCTTATTAGCGGACCAAGCGCATGCTGAAGATGCAGCCCAAGAAGTGTTTGTACAGGTATGGCGTAAAATAGCGCAATTTGACGGTCGCTCGCAGTTTTCTACTTGGCTTTACAGCGTTGCCAGTAATGTAGCGATTAGTTACTTACGCAAGCAAAAAAATTGGCTGCAAAAAGTAGTTAGCATTGAACACTGCGGTATGGATGAGCAATCAGCTAATGACTGCAAAGGCTTAAATGGTCTCGATAAATTAATAGTAAGGCTCCCTGAGCGTGCACGTATGGTATTTGTGTTGTTTGCAATCGAAGGTTACAGGCACGAGGAAATAGCCGAGCAGTTAGGTATGGCTGTTGGTTCAAGTAAATCGCAATATCATCGTGCTAGGCAGCTACTACAAGAGTGGTATGAAAATGAATAAACCAAATTTTGACGACTATTTAAATGAGTCATTAAACACGCTTGATAAAGACATTACGCCACAAAAAGACCTGTGGGCGGGAATTGAGCGAGCAATGGTTAGTAATAAGCAGGACCTAAAAGGCTCTGCTATTTGGCCAAAACTAACAGCAATAGCTGCCTGCACATTAGCTGCTTTAATTGCTGTAAATCTATTTGTTATAGCGCCCGAGCCACAACCCGTAGTGGCTATAAGTGATTACTTTTCGGCGCAAAAAAACAGTTTGTTGGTTGAATATGAAAATAAAGAAGCATTGACCACTAACTGGCAAACGCAGCTACAAGAGCTTGAAAACGCAGAGAAAGCAATAAAGCAAGTTCTTGAAAATGAGCCACAAAACCAAGCGCTACTAACAATGTTAGCGCAAGTATATCAACAACAACTTGATTTAATTAACAAGGTGCACGCGCCACGTTGGCAGCACATTTAGGAGTACGACATGAAAGCGATTTTATTAGGACTGAGCTTATTTCCGTTGGCGGTATTAGCGGGTGAAAAAATAGATAAGCAAATAGACGTACCAAGTGGCGGCACTATTTTTATTGAAAACCAACGCGGTGATATACATATTACAGGCTGGGATAAAAACGAATTTAAAGTATCTGGCGAGCTTGATGACAAAGCCGAGGGTTATGAGCTTAAAACAAATGGCGATAAAACTCAGTTTATTGTAAAAATGCCACGTAAATCAAATTGGAGTAATAATGGCGATGGCTCAAGCCTAACCATATTTATGCCTAAAAGCAGTAGTTTAGAGTTTGCTGGAGTTAATGTATCGGTGACTGCGAAAGAGCTAAAAAATGGCGCTGAAGTTGACGTGGTTAATGGCGAAATTACGGTAGATGATATTACTGGCAACATTAAGCTCACCACCGTAAATGGTGATGTAAATGCAGAAAACCTAAGTGGTAATATTCAATTTGAAACCGTAAATGGCGAAATTAACGATAGAGAATCAAGTGGTGAGCTACGTTTTAGCGCTGTTAATGGCGATATTAAATCAACCTCAAGCGCCAATGATGTGCGCCTTGAAAATGTAAATGGCGATATAGACTTTACGCTATCGTCAATTAAAAGCCTACGTATTAACACGGTGAATGGCGAAGCCGAAGTGCATATTAAAGAGCTTTTAAAGGGCGCTGATGTACGTTTTGAATCGGTAAGTGGCGATGGTGATTTTTACTTTCCTGACAGCGTATCTGCAAATTTTGAAATTAAAGCGCACGCTAATGGCAAAATCATTAATAAAATTACTAGCGATAAAGTTAATAAAGCTAAATATGGCCCAGCCAGTAATTTAGAATTTAACATTAATGGCGGTAATGCTAATGTTGAAATGGATACAATTAGTGGGCGCATAGAGCTTCGTATTAAATAACGCTCATTCACCTTCACGATTACAAAAAGCAGGAAAAGATTTCCTGCTTTTCTATTTGCACAGCCCCTTCAAGTCGATAGAATAGAGCCATTCAATTTTACTACTGTGAAGTTATGGCCAGACCAGATAAGCAAGTCGACACTCTTAAAGTTCCTCCCCATTCAATAGAAGCTGAACAATCTGTTTTAGGTGGCTTAATGCTTGATAACCAAGCGTTTGACCGCGTAGCTGAACTTGTTGTATCACAGGATTTTTATACCCGCACGCATAAGTTAATTTTTGAAGCGATGACGGCACTTGCTGAGATTGGCGATCCGATAGATTTAATCACGATTTCTGAAAGTTTAGAAAAAAATAATAAACTTGCAGGAATTGGTGGCTTTGCTTATTTAGCAGAAATAGCCAAAAACACGCCAAGTGCTGCTAACATTGACGCTTACGCAAGTATTGTACGCGAACGTGCTGTTGTACGTGAAATGATTGGCGTAGCGAACGAAATTGCAGAAGCAGGTTTTAACACCGAAGGGCGTACCAGTCACGACTTGCTCGATTTTGCCGAAAGCAAAGTGTTTAAAATAGCAGAGCAACGAACAAAAAATAATGAAGGCCCGCAAAGCATTCATAGCATCCTCGAAAAAACCGTTGATAAAATAGAAGAGCTTTATCAATCGCCACAAGATGGTGTAACGGGTGTGAGTACAGGTTATGCCGATCTTGATAAAATGACGACGGGCTTACAGCCATCTGACTTAATTATTGTTGCAGCGCGTCCATCAATGGGTAAAACCACTTTTGCGATGAACCTTGCAGAACATGCTGCAATGACTCAAGACAAACCAGTATTAATTTACTCGCTAGAGATGCCTTCAGAACAAATTATGATGAGGATGTTAGCGTCTCTTGGTCGTATTAACCAAACCAAGGTACGTACTGGCCAGCTAGATGATGACGATTGGGCACGACTTTCATCAACAATGGGCTTGTTGATGGAAAAAGGTAAAATGTACGTTGATGATGCGTCGGGCTTAACACCTACCGATGTACGCTCTCGTGCAAGGCGTATTGCCCGTGACCACGGCGGCATTAGTATGATCATGGTCGATTATTTACAGTTAATGCGTGTACCAAGCCTTGCTGATAACCGAACGCTCGAAATTGCTGAAATTTCACGTTCACTTAAAGCACTAGCAAAAGAGCTAAAATGTCCAGTTGTTGCGCTTTCACAGCTTAACCGTACGCTAGAGCAACGTGCCGATAAACGCCCTATTAACTCAGATTTACGTGAGTCGGGGTCGATAGAGCAGGATGCCGATTTAATCATGTTTATTTACCGTGATGAAGTTTATAACGAGGACAGTACCGACAAAGGTATTGCTGAAATTATCATAGGTAAGCAACGTAACGGCCCAATTGGTAAAGTGCGTTTAACATTCCAAGGTCAATTTTCTCGCTTTGATAATTACGCGGGACCAGCGGTAGATGACGATTACTAATGCGCTTAGCCACTGCTGAAATTAATTTAGCTGCACTTGCGCATAATATAGCGCAAGTTAAGTGCTTTGCACCTAACAGCAAAGTAATGGCGGTGCTAAAAGCAAATGCTTACGGGCATGGTTTAGTAACGATTGCGCAGCATTTAAATGATGCTGATGCATTTGCTGTAGCGCGGATAGATGAAGGACTTGCCCTTCGAGCTGGGGGCTTAACAAAGCCGATAGTTTTACTAGAAGGCTTTTTTAACAAAGCCGACTTACCTATTTTACTTGCTAATAACTTTCAAACTATTATTCATGACGAATACCAATTAGCCGCGCTTGAAAAAGCAAAGCTCGATGCGCCAATAACATGCTGGTTAAAAGTAAATACAGGTATGCATCGATTAGGTATTGCGCCAGAGCAGTTTGAAGAGTTTTATAACCGTTTGCAAAAAACACCTAACGCTAAAAATACCGTTAATTTAATGACCCACTTTTCGTGTGCTGATGATGTTGATAATGCTAAAACGGTTCAACAAATCACGTTATTTGATAATTTAGTGAATGGCATTGACCAGGCACATTGTTTATCAAATTCAGCCGGTATTATTGCATGGCCAAGCGGTCATGGTGATTGGGTACGCCCTGGGCTTATGCTCTATGGCGTATCGCCAATGGTAAATAGTATTGGCCAACAACACAAATTAAAGCCTGTTATGCGCTTAACTACGCGCGTAATTGCAGTGCGTAATGTACCAGCCAATGAGGCGGTAGGGTATGGCGGACGTTGGAAAAGTAATAAACCAACCAAGTTAGCTGTTGTGGCTGTGGGTTATGGCGATGGCTATCCTCGGCACGCCAAAGAGGGCACGCCAGTTATAATTGGCAAGCAGCGTTATGGTATTGTCGGCAGTGTTGCTATGGATATGATTAGCGTAGATATAGGCGCTAATGAGCACAATATTAAAGTGGGCGACAGAGTCACTATGTGGGGCCCTGAGCTACCAGTTGAAGAAATAGCATTATGCGCTGATACTATCCCTTACGAGCTATTATGTAATATTACACCGCGCGTAAGTTATGAGTATCAGCGTTAATACAGTTATAAAGCGATATTTACTCTTTTATAAAGTAAACGTCGCTAAAGCCCATACGGGCAAATTCTTGGTCGCGAAAGTTACGAACAGAAGCAGACCCTTTTGAGGTCATTTCTATTTGCTGTACCATGCTTAAGTAATTAGTCAGATCAATACCTTCGGCGGCAGCAATTGCTTGATACATGTCGTGGTATTTATCTTTAGCGAAATTAATCTCGCGCGGTTCGTTTTTATATTTGTAGGTTATTCTACGTGCCATATTAAGCTCATTTCAATTGAGTGTTACAGTGATTTTACACTGTATTTAATAACGGCTCTAGCATTGAATGACTTGTTGTAATCGGTAATTAAAATAAAGAGTCAAAAATGAAATTATCAGTAGAGATCAGTAAATATCCACTTCACCAAGATTATATCCCGTTTATTCAGGGCTTTATTGACCGCTTAAACGAATACGATGATTTAAAAGTGATTACTAACACGTTATCAACGCAAATTTTTGGTGATTACGATTTAGTAATGCAGGTGTTAAATACCGAAATTAAACGTTCATATGAAGAATTTGGTAAAGCTATTTTTGTATGTAAGTTTCTCTCTGGCGATTTATCGCCTGAATAACCTATAATACCAACCTGCATAAATCTTTGATCAATTTAACGAATTAAATTGCACTATTACGTCGTTAAAAATTTTCTATTTAGAACAACTAGATACAAAAATTTTTGCCTAGTTCTAGCGTAATTTTCTTAACGTTAAATAGACCCCGTATATAAGCAGATTGGTATAACAATCGGCACAACTAAACGGTAACTGCGTAATATGGACTTTTTAACACAAACCTTAAGTGGTTTTACAGCAATGTCGCATTGGGAATATATTGCGGTAGGGTTGTCGATGGCTTATTTATTATTAGCAATAAAAGAAAGCTTATGGTGTTGGCCAGCGGCATTTTTTAGCACGCTCATTTATACAATAATGTACTGGAATGGCGCATTACTTATGGAGTCGTTACTTAACTTTTATTATATGTATATGGCTGTATTTGGGTGGGTGGTATGGCGTAAAGGCAAAGCTGCAAATTTAAATATTACGTCGTGGTCGATAAACCGTCATGCTGTTTTAATTAGTTTAACAACCGTAGCTGCAATAGCGATTGGTTACGTTATGAAAAATTATACTCATGCCGATTTTGCTTACCTTGATAGCTTTACAACGTGTTTTGCCGTAGTAACTACTTACTTAGTGGCTAAAAAAGTTCTCGAAAATTGGCTGTACTGGATTGTAATAGATGCCGCTTCTATGTATCTATACTACGAAAAAGGCTATTACCCAACGCTAGCACTCTTTATATTTTATACGATTATGGCAGCGTGGGGCTTTAAAACCTGGTACGAAGAGTACGAACAAAGCCAAGCTAAGCCTTTAGCCCAGCTTTAATTAATGATTGATCATAACCAGTTAGTAAAAATGTGTAGTGCGTTTGTAGAGCCTACAAGCATTGTTTCAAGCGAGCGATTACTTAATGGCTTTAGTAATGATAATTTTTTAATACGCACGCAACATAATGCCTATTTATTAAAGTGTTATAAAAGCCATTGGCCAAATACCGGCCTTGAAGCACAGCGCTTTTTAAGTGACTTTAATATATGCCCTGCACCTATTTGGCTTGATAAAGAAAACGGTCGTGCGGTATTTAATTATGTTGAAGGCAAGAGCGCGCAATCGGATATAACGCTCAGCTTTATTAATAAACTTGCTCAAGTGCATAATTACAATGTGTCCACCGCGCCAATGGATATAGCTAAAGAGCTTCATTTTTATCAAAGCACCGACGTCTATACGCAATATAAACCTCAAATAGAGAAGGCACTCAAAGCCGTTGCAGCTATGTCATTTAATGGAGGCTTTTGTCATAACGACTTAGTAAAAGATAACATTATTGTAAATGCTTCAGGCATGTATTTAATTGACTTTGAATATGCACAAACTAATGATGTGTATTTTGATTTGGCAGCCCTTGCAGTGAGCTTTAATCTTAATAAGAGCAGTGAAACAGCGTTATTAAATAGCTATAAAAATAGCGTTGATAAAACAAAAACGTTTAATCCTTCAATGGATAAGCTGAATTACTATAAGCTGTTTTTTTTAGTGTTATGTATTGGTTGGTATGAAGAGCGCAGCATAACTAGTAAATCTGTAATGTTACGCGCGCAGCTAACTAAACTCGTTAATAATACTTTTTTATAGATGTTAAAGACCACCAAAGCGCTCGGCGAGCTCTTTGTATTTTGTTACTTCGGCTGTATCAAATTGTGGTTCACCATTTTCATCTTCTGATTTAGCAATTAATAAACTTTCTCTAGCTAGGCGTTTTACACGCTCTACTTTTACACCTAAAAACTCAGCAACTTGCTCAGTAGACATTAAACTCATCATTATTTCCTCGTATTAAATCCATTTTCACAGCGACAATCATAGTTTCAATGTTGCTAAACCGTTACTGTTTCTTATTCAATAAGAATAAATAGCGTGTTTTTAAGACATTGTGAAGTGTTTTATTTAAAAGAGCTTAATTAATAAGCATATAAGCTGATGTTACTGGTATTTATTAAAATATATCTTTATCATTGCCGGTGCTAAAGCACTGATATCGCGAGTTGGTGTGGCGGCAACAAATGTGCTCTCGTGGTGAAATGGATATCACGTGGCCCTCCGGAGGCTGAGTTGTAGGTTCGATCCCTACCGAGAGCGCCATTTGCTTTTACATCTACTAATATTCCCCTCTATATTATCTAGCTTTTCATTAATTACTTTTTGTATTTAAAAATGTATTACTGCATAAATTTTGAAATTTTATTGTAAGAACAGCTTTCTAGTTATTTATACAATGCAAAATTGCATTATTCAAAATGTTATCTAACGTTATGTATGCATACACGACGAAATTATAAATGAGGAAAACCGATTCAATGTTAAATAGTCAGTTAGAAATACTCGCTCAAGGACATGCTTATCTTGAAAGTGTAACTAAAGAGGATTATTCGCAAATCGTTGCTCCTAATTTCATTAGTTCAGCTGGGTCACATATGCGCCACATTATCGATCATTACCAATCTTTAATGACGGGCTTTGGTATAAATAATATTGATTACGATAGTCGCCTACGCGGCAGTAATATTGAAAGTAACCCCTGCGAAGCTATAAAAAAAATTGCCGAGATAGCATCGTGGATTGAACAGCTAAGTACAGATGATTTTAATAAACCGCTGTTACTTTCAAGCGAAGTATCAATTAAAAGTAAAAATGTACAAACTGTAACAACCTCTTTAGCACGAGAGCTTATATTTGTAGGAAGCCATGCAGTACATCACTATGCGATGATTTCACAAATTACCTTTGCACAAAAAGCATCATTCGACCAGAACTTTGGGTTAGCACCAAGTACAGCCACTTTTTTGAGAGAAAAAAGCCAACAAAGCCAATTAAAATCACTGCAAAGTTAATATGTGTACTTTAAGTTACTTCCTGACTGATGATGGCTACGAGTTGTTTTTTAATCGTGATGAACAAAAAACGCGAGAAATGGCAATCGCCCCGAGTAAGCACACAGATAACGCAATTTACCCTATCGATCCGCAAGGGGGTGGTACTTGGCTTGGTGTATCGCATTGGGGGCAAACATTAGCTTTATTAAACGATTATCAAAGTGCATTTGATATAACTGCCGTAAAGCACAGCAGAGGCCTCTTAATCCCGCATTTACTAAGCAATAATACCCCTGCATTGTCTCAATTAAAAAATATGGATTTATCGGGTTACGCGCCTTTTAAATTATGTATTTTTCCGGATAAATTATCGCTAAATAATGGGTACATCGCTTTTGTTCGGTGGGACACAAAAAAATTAATCGATTGCCAAGTTGAATCGCTTGCAACGTCGTCTGGTGTTGAGCTTGAAACGGTGACACAAAAGCGTAAACAACAATTTAAGCAATTTATTGACTTAAGATATCCTGCAAGTGAGCAGTTTTTAGCATTTCATTACAGCAAAGCAGAGCAAGGCCAATATGGTGTAAATATGCAAAGAGAAGATGCAATGACGGTCAGCATTAGCCATATTAAGGTAGGCAATACTATTCGCTTTAATTATTTTGATAAGCAGTCTCAGCTCATTAGCAGCATTAGTTGTTTAAAAGTGGCTGCAGCTTAACTAAATATTTTTATAGCTATAACTATTACATAATTAAAAACAAAAAAGTCGATGTCATTAATTACATCGACTTTTTTGTTAACTGTATTTTACCTGCTGTATTAATACAGCGATAAAAAATTATAAGTGATTTATATAACCATCTTTTTTATCGCCAAGATAGAGCTTAAGTAGCTTTTCAGGCGCGCTTGGTAGGTGCACACTTAAAAGTAATCCTGGGGTGTGATTAAAGTTACTGTCAATTCCCATACAATGAAATTGAGCGCCTAGCTTATGATATTGCTTTAATAAAATCGGTATGTCTTTTTTATCTTCTTCTATTCCCATAACCAATGTTGATACATGATCTATGTTTAACGTGTGATCATTAATGAAGTCTTCAAACTCTGGATGAATTTTATTATTAAAAGGCGTATTGGCGCTAACACCTTGTTTATTATTAACCATAGCATGGTCAATAATTGCGACAGAACGAGGGTCGTAAAGCTTACTTAATGAAACCGTGCCATATAAAGTCCTATAACGTGGGTTTTGCGCCATAAACGCACCGATCCCTTTAAATAGCAGTAATAAGCCATGGTAACTGCCTTGATGTTTTTGAACTATAAACGAGCGACCCATTTCCAAGCACGGCTGTTGTTGATTAATAAAAGAGGGTTCAAAATTAAACATTTGCGATAAATAAAGGGCGCTCACGTCGCTATTTTTTTGTAATAAATCAGTTTGTCCAATTCGATAAGCTCCAATGATCTCTTCATTTTTATGATCAAAAATAAATAAATGCATGTAGCTTGCGTCAAACTTATCGGTATCACATGGCTCGCCGCTTCCTTCGTTTAATGTACGAAAGGTTATTTCTCTAAGGCGTGTTATTTCAGCAACACAATTAGGTATTTGATCTTGATAACCGTAATAAACGGAGTAACTTTTAAAGTCTAATAAGTGCTGCTCGCTTGGTAAGCTAGCAAGTTCACTCGTCATTTTTGTTTTATCAACATCCTGCATAATCGCTTTTAGTTGCATTGACTGGGCATCTTCTTGCCAAGGTGTTACAAAGCGTTCATCGTTTAAATAGCAAAGCAGGCGCGCAATATCGTTAATGTCGTCAGTTTTCTCAAACTTATTTAATAACTTGGGTGTAAGTAAATTACCAGCACCTAAATTAATGGACCTTTTTTGAATTTTAAGTAATTCACGTATTAGCATTAATAATCTAAATCGGTAGTAAATACGTCCCAAATTGTAAAACATAGGGCTATTTTGACCACTAATAAACACAGGTAATAAAGGGGCTTGTGTTTTTAAGGCTAGTTGAGCCGCTAAGCGATTCCATTGACCGTCGGTTACACGTTGTTTTTTTGATTGAAAAAACGAAACCCTGCCAGCAGGAAAAACCACAAGTAAACCATCGTTATTTACATGTTTAAAACACTGTTTAATTGCACTGGTATTAATAGCTGCTTTTGGTTTTAGCGGATTGGCAAATATAAAATAGTCTTTAATTTCTGTAAATATTTTTAAACCAACGTTAGCCATTACTTTAGTATCGCTACGATAATGGGTGAGTAACTTGGCAATTATTACGCCCTCAATCATGCCATAAGGGTGGTTACATACTACTATGCAAGGGCCTTGTTTAGGTATTTTGTTAATAACACCTTGTGCGCCAAGTACATTAATACCCAAAACATTTAAAAGCTTTTCACTAAACTCCTGCTTATCTAAACCCGATAAATTATTAGAGAGGTATATATCACGCAGTTTATTTATACCTAATAAGCTATCGAGCAGTGGAGCGGCTACTTTTAATATATGACCCAAAGGCGAGGCTGTGTTTATTGCAGCCACACTTAGGTTTGATACGGGGGGGTTTAGTTTTGTCATATATTAGTACTCTTAAGAATTTAAAGCAGTTGTTATTAAGTGCTGTGTATATTGAGACCGAGGCAAAACAATATTATGTTCAAGAAAGGTTAATAAAGTTCGCTTTTTTATAATGATTAGATAAATTTTATAGCTAAATCACCTGCTTTTTAGTGATAAGCAATTTAGTGTAGTTGAGATGAAAGCGTTTAATTATTAAAAAGTAAAATAATCAGAATTACAGTGCAGCTCTAATAGGGCTGTAAATAATGGTTTTAGTTATATATAACTACTTACAACTCAAAAACTAGACTTTTAGGCTTAATTAATGCTATTTAAGGTACATATTCCTTAATAGAAAAATCCCGCCTTTATGCTAATTACTTTGCCCGTGTCTGAGCTTACTCCTGGTATGTATGTTGATAGCGTTACTAAGCAACATGAAGGGATTAATAGCATAAAAATTAAGACCAGTGGCTTAGTACGCGATAGATCTATTATTAAGCGTTTAGTCTCTGAAGGGGTGCTTGAGCTGCTTATAGATTTTACTAAAGGTGATGCCCCAGTTCCTGCCAAATATAAGCCTCAAAGCAAACCTAAAACATCTAATAGCCAGCAAAAAGCCGAAAAAACACCTATAGCAATCTCAATTGAACAAGAATTTGCTAAAGCGAGTGTCAATTACGATCAGCATGGCCGAAAGCTACAGTCGTTATACGGTGACTTAACATCTGGCCTGAGTGTTAATATAAAAGTGCTTGATGAAATAGCCAGCGAAATAGTCAGCTCAGTTTTTCGTAACGCCAACGCCATGACTATTCTTACTCGTATAAAAGATAAACACAGCTATAACTGGCGGCATATGATCAACTGCGCCATTTTTACCGCTGTATTTGCTAAATACTTAGGGTACAAAATGGCTGTTGTGCAAGAGCTTGCCATGGGCGCGTTACTTCATGATTTAGGCCAAGCTAAATTACCGCAGGGTATATTTTCAAAGCCAACTAAGGTTACTAATAATGAGCTCTTAGCGATTAAAAAGCATGTAGCGCAAGGTTTGGGTTTAGTTAAAGGCGAGAAGGGTATAACACCCCTTATGCTTGATATGATAGTGAATCATCATGAGCGCTTAGATGGCTCTGGTTATCCGCGAGGCCTACAGGCAGAGAAGTTAAGTCGTCCAGCGCGTATAATGGCAATTGTAGATGTGTACGATGCAATGACTGCCGATAGAATGCATCAAGATGGTGATGAACCAATCAACGCATTGCGGTACTTATTAGCCAATAAGCAATTGTTTGATGGTGAGTTAGTACAGCGTTTTATAAAGTGTTTAGGGGTTCATCCGGTAGGAACTATTGTAAAATTAACGAATGAACGTTTAGCCTTAGTGCTTGAAGGGAACGTATTAAATCCTATTAAACCTAAAATTAAGCTATTTTATAATGCTAAGCACAATCATCATGTTACACCGAAAGACATCGATTTAAGTGAGCACACCCAAGAGCTTAAAATACTATCAAGTGTTAAGCCCTTAGATTATCAGATTAATTTGTCTCGCCTGCTAAAAGAGCATTTGTTGAACTAGTTTTACTGCATTGCCTTTTTTTAGTTTGTTTTGCAGAAATAAACGCACCCAAAAAGCAGTTTCCCATCAGTGTTAACCATAACAAAGTGCCTAGCTCTACGTGCAATGCAAAACAACACAGCGCTAAAGAGATCAACGCATTTAACATTGCCCCTAGCCAATAATGGTTTACGGGGTTATCGCATTGTCCTGCTTGAGTACATGCACAGTAGTTTGCTTTGTAAAAGCAAAACACACTCGCCCCACAAAATATTAGCCCTGTAATAATAAATAAAATGATCACAGTTTTACTTCCATTGCGATTTTATAATGAGTGTAAGTTGCTACTAATTTCAAGTCAATCTAAATGATAACTAATTACATTTAGAGTGTTTACTCTAATACCACACTTCTCATCCGATGAGTTTTAAATAGTTGTTAAAATGTCGTTAAAAAACATGTTTTTTACTGTCTTTTGACGTATTCATAGAGTTTTTTACAAAAAATTAAGGTAGTGTAATCACGTTTTAAATCCTAATAACAACACACATAGTACCCAGACAGTCAGTTTGGTTAAGGACTCAACAATGAAATTTTCTAAAACCCTTATTGCAGCTTCGCTTGCATTTGTTTCAGCTGATAGCTTTGCAGCTGCGTTTCAATTATCAGAGCAAAATGCATCGGGTTTAGGCCGTGCATACGCTGGTGAAGCTTCTATCGCAGACGACGCGTCTGTAGTTGCACGTAACCCTGCACTAATGACTTTATTTAAAGAAAAGCAACTAAGTGTTGCTGCTATTGGCGTAATCCCAGATGTAAGCTTAGAAGGTGAAGGCGCGCCAACTGGTATTGATCAATCTTCATTAGATGACGATAGCATTGCACCAAGTGCAGTGGTACCAGCAGCTTACTTTACTATGCCTTACAACGATAAAGTATCGCTTGGTTTTGGTGCATTTTCTAACTTTGGTTTATCAACAGACTTTGACGATGACTACTCAGCAGGACAGATTGCTGGTAAAACAGAAATCTTCACCGTTAACTTAAATGCAAGCGTTGCTTATAAAGTTACTGAAAAGTTTAGCTATGGTATTGGCTTGAATGTGGTTTATGCAGAGGCTGAGATTGTTCGACATTTAGGTGAGACTCCATTACCTTACCCGGCCCAAACTGAAGTTGTAAATCTTGAAGGTGATGACACTGGATACGCTTTAAATGTTGGCCTAATGTATCAACTTGATGAAAATAGCCGTTTTGGTTTTAATTATCGTACAGAAACAGATATAACATTTGAAGGAACTTATTCAAGCGCTGCACGTGGTATCGCTGAGCGCCCAGGTTCTGTTGATATTACTCTACCCGCTATCGCTGAATTTTCTGGTTCACATCAGTTAGATGAAAAGTTAGGTTTACACTACAGCGTACTATGGACTGGATGGAGTAGCTTTGACAAATTAGAAGCTGAAGTTGGTTTACCACCAGAGCAAGGTTTTGAAAAAACAGAAGACTTCTCTGACTCTTTCCGCTACTCAGTAGGTACTGATTACCAGTTAAATGAAGACATACTCCTTCGTGCTGGTGTTGCATTTGATCAGTCTCCGGTATCACAAGATCGCCTATCGATCTCTATCCCAGATACAGATCGTTTTTGGTTCTCATTTGGCGGTAACTACGCAATTGACCAGCAATCAAATGTTGATTTAGGTGTAAGTATTATTCGCGGTAAAACTCAGAACTTTGAAGAAGATGGATTTGAGTTTGAGTCAGAAGGTAATGCAGTACTTATTGGCGCTCAGTACAACTACAAGTTTTAATGTAGAAGTGTCTTGTGGTTAATCACAGGGCACAAAAAAGCCGCTCACTTTAATTAAAGTGAGCGGCTTTTTTAATGCCTATTAAATAGTGTTAATAGGCATTTTATGAAAGCTTATAAGCTTTCTATTTTAGTTTTTTGCTCAAGTAGCTTAGTTTTAGCATCGCTAAACTCAGCCAGTTTTGCATTTTCTTTAGCAAGTACAGCTTCAGGTGCGTTGTTTACAAACTTTTCGTTAGCAAGTTTGTTTTGCACTTGTGCTAGGCCTTTTTCTGCTTTTTCGAGTTGCTTATTAATACGCGAAAGCTCGGCTTCCACATCAATTAAGCCCGCCATTGGGATCATGATCTCAAGGTTGCCAACATAAGACGTTGCACATGCAGGTGCCCCGTCTTTGTTTTCAAGCATTGTAAACTCTTCAATTTTTGCAAGTGATGCTAAAAATGATTTGTTTTCCTCAATGCGTCGCACGTCGTCGCTCGATGCATTAGCAAGTAATACGCTAAGTGGTTTACTTGGACTAATATCCATTTCACCACGAATATTACGAATAGCTAAAATGAATTGTTTAACCCACTCTAAGTCGTCCATTGCTTTAGCATCAACGCTTGCTTCATTATATACAGGGAACGGCTGAACCATAATGCTAGTGTTTGCTGTTTCAAGGCCTGCAAGTGGTGCAACACGCTGCCAAATAGTTTCAGTGATGTATGGCATCATTGGGTGCATTAAACGCAGTAAGCTTTCAAGCACGGTAATAAGTGTATTACGTGTACCACGTTGCTGAGCTTCATTACCTTTAAATAATACCGGCTTAGTTAGCTCTAAGTACCAATCACAAAACTGGTTCCAAGTGAATTCATAAAGCGTGTTAGCAGCTAAGTCAAAACGGTAGTTATCTAAATGCTCTGTATAGGTTTTAACGGTTGCTTCATATTGACCTAAAATCCAGCGGTCAGCTAATGAAAGCTCCGTTTGAGCACCGTTTGCAAAACCACAGTCTTGCTCTTCTGTATTCATTAATACGTAACGGCTCGCGTTCCATAATTTGTTACAGAAGTTACGGTAACCTTCAAGGCGGTTCATATCCCAGTTAATATCACGACCGGTAGATGCCATTGCAGCAAGAGTAAAGCGAAGGGCGTCGGTGCCGTGTGCTTCAATACCGCCTGCAAATACTTTACGCGTATCTTTTTCGATTTTAGCCGCAAGTTTTGGCTGCATCATATTACCAGTACGTTTTTGTACTAGGTCTTCAAGTTCAATGCCGTCAATCATGTCTAGTGGGTCAAGTACGTTACCTTTTGACTTAGACATTTTATCGCCATTATCGTCACGTATTAAGCCAGTTACATACACGGTTTTAAACGGAACTTGTGGTTTGCCATTTTCGTCTTTTACAAAGTGCAGCGTCATCATAATCATGCGCGCAACCCAGAAGAAAATAATATCAAAACCAGTTACCAGCACGTCAGACGGGTGGAAGGTTTTTAAATCATCGGTATTTTCTGGCCAACCTTGTGTAGAGAAAGTCCAAAGCGCTGATGAGAACCACGTATCAAGTACGTCTTCGTCTTGGCTTAGCGTTACGTTATCTGCAATGTTGTTTTCACGGCGTACTTCAGCTTCGTCGCGACCAACAAATACATTGCCTTCACTGTCGTACCAAGCTGGAATACGGTGACCCCACCAAAGCTGGCGTGAAATACACCAATCTTGTACGTCGTTCATCCACGAGAAGTACATGTTTTCGTATTGCTTAGGTACAAATTGAATGTCGCCGTTTTTAACTGCGTCTTTTGCAGGTTCAGCTAGTGGTGCAACACGTACATACCATTGGTCGGTAAGTAGTGGCTCAATTACCACGCCAGAGCGATCGCCGTAAGGAACCGTTAAACCATGGTCTTCAATTTTTTCAAGTAGACCAAGTTCTTCAAATTCAGCCACAATCGCTTTACGCGCTGCAAAACGATCAAGGCCGCGCAAGCGCTCAGGAATTGGCGCATCAAACTCAAGCTCTTTACCGTCAAAGGTGTATGTTTCACCTTGGGTTAAAATAGCGGCGTCTTTATCGAAAATGTTGATCATCGGCATTTGATGACGCTTGCCCACTTCGTTATCGTTAAAGTCGTGCGCTGGGGTTATTTTTACACAGCCCGTGCCTTTATCTTTATCGGCATGTTCGTCAGCAACAATTTTAATACGACGATTAACGATAGGTAATAAAATCTCTTTACCGATTAAATCTATGTAGCGTTCGTCATCAGGGTTTACTGCAACACCTGAGTCGCCAAGCATGGTTTCTGGACGAGTTGTTGCTACTACTATGTAGTCTTTTCCGTCTTGCGTTGTAACGCCATCAGCCAGTGGGTAACGTAAGTTCCACATGTGGCCTTTTTTGTCTTTGTTTTCAACTTCAAGATCAGAAATAGCAGTGTGTAATTTAGGATCCCAGTTTACTAGGCGTTTACCACGATAAATTAGGTTTTCTTTGTGAAGGCGTACAAACACTTCTTTAACGGCTTCAGATAGGCCATCGTCCATGGTAAAGCGTTCACGATCCCAATCAACCGATGCGCCAAGGCGACGAAGTTGTTTGGTAATAGTGCCGCCCGATTCTTTTTTCCATTCCCAGATTTTATTAATAAAATCTTCGCGGCCTAAATCGTGGCGTGTTTTGCCTTCTTCGGCATGCAGTTTGCGCTCAACTAACATTTGCGTTGCAATACCTGCGTGGTCAGTACCTACTTGCCATAATGTGTTGTTACCTTGCATACGTTTAAAACGCGTTAGGGTATCCATTATTGTATCTTGGAAGGCGTGGCCCATGTGTAAGCTACCAGTGACATTTGGCGGCGGGATCATAATTGAATATGGTACGCCTTTGCCAGATGGCTTAAAGTAGCCTTTTTGTTCCCAGTCTTGATATAGAGACTGTTCAATATCTTGCGGATTGTAGGTTTTATCCATTACACAGAACCTTAAATAAGTACTTAAATTAGTTGGTTAGTTTGCCTGATTGGCTAGCTATTAATATCTTGCGTGGTGAGATTGGCACCGAGTTGGCGTAGCTTTTTAAAACGCTCGCGGGCTGCTTGTTTAGCCGCTGCTTCTACGGGTACAAAATCAAAAACTTGGTTAAACCGACGAATGTAATCCGGTAATTGAGTAGCCAAGTTAATTAAAACTTTACGATTGCCAACAGGTGGCGTAATACCAATTTCTACAGGTGCGCCGCCTTTAGGGCCTTCACCTTGTAAATTATGTGGCACAAAACTATCTGGATCGAATGCCCAAATTATTTCATCAATGGCACAGGCTGCTTCGTTATCGTTAACACAAATAAACACACGCTGCCCATTTCGATACTGATCGGCCGCAATTTGAGCAGCCAAAGCAAAATGATCGTCAGCCTTCGCTTTAGACTCATCTTGTTGCTTTAGAACGAAAAATTTAGCGTTCATGTTCATTGTATCGGGGTTTCCCATGACATTGAATGTATACCAAATTGATATACATAAATTAAGAGGCAGATTTTGCCATATAACGGGGTTTGCTTCAATTAATACACAAATAAATAAGGCGCCAAATGGCGCCTTATAAGTAGTTAAACAGTGTGTTTAATCTTGAGCGGCTTCACTTACGCCAGCTCTATTTAATAAATACTGAGTAAGCATTGGAACAGGACGACCCGTTGCGCCTTTTTTAGCGCCGCTGCGCCACGCTGTACCGGCAACATCTAAATGCGCCCAATGATACTTTTTAGTAAATTTAGACAAGAAACATGCCGCAGTAATAGTACCCGCAGAGCGTCCGCCTAAGTTTGTAAAGTCAGCAAATGGGCTCTCTAGCTGATCTTGATAGTCATCCCATAACGGTAACTGCCATGCGCGGTCGCCACTTTGCTCAGACGCTTTTAATAAATCGTGGGCAAGTGGGTTATGGTTTGATAGTAAACCAGTCGCATGCGCGCCAAGGGCTACAATACAAGCGCCAGTAAGTGTTGCTACGTCAATAACCGTATCTGGATTAAAGCGTTCAACGTACGTTAGTGCGTCGCACAATACTAAACGACCTTCAGCGTCGGTGTTTAACACTTCAACTGTTTGCCCTGACATTGTTGTTAAAATATCACCCGGGCGATACGCGTTTGAGCCAGGCATATTTTCACAGCCAGCTAAAACACCAATAACGTTAATTGGCAATTGCATTTGTGCAAGTGCACGCATTGCACCAATAACACCTGCAGCGCCGCCCATGTCGTATTTCATTTCGTCCATGCCTTCGCCTGGTTTTAATGAAATACCGCCTGAGTCAAACGTTAAGCCTTTACCAACAAGTACAATAGGGGCTTGGTCGTCAGCGGCGCCTTTGTAGTTAATAATCGACATAATTGATTCGTTATCACTACCTCGGCCAACAGCTAGGTAAGAATTCATGCCTAGTTCTGCCATTTGCTTTTCGCCAATAATATCAACAGTGATGTTGTCAAAATTAGTTGCCAACTCTTGTGCTTGCTCGCCTAAATACACTGGGTTACAAATATTTGGTGGCATATTAGCCACGTCTTTACACAGCTTACTACCTGCAGCAATGGCTAAACCATGCTCAATGGCACTTTCGCCAATAGTTAGTTCGCGTCGTGTTGGTACGTTAAACACCATTTTACGAAGTGGACGACGAGGGTCTACTTTTTTACTTTTTAATTGGTTAAACGTATATAAGCAATCTTGCGTTGTTTCTACTGCTTGACGAACTTTCCAGTAAGTGTCGCGACCTTTAACGTGTTGCTCTGTTAAAAAGCAGACTGCTTCCATAGAGCCTGTTTCGTTTAAGGTATTAATAGTTTTAGAAATAATTTGTTTATATTGCTTATCATCAAGCTCGCGCTCTTTACCACAACCAACAAGCAATATGCGCTCGCTTAATACATTGGGTACATGATGCAATAATAAAACTTGGCCTGGCTTACCTTCTAAGTCGCCACGGCGAAGTAAATTAGAGATATAGCCATCACTAATTTTATCGAGTTGTTCACCAATGGGGGATAACCTACGTGGCTCGTAAACGCCAACCACAATACATGCGCTGCGCTGTTTTTCTGGGCTACCACTTTTTACGTTAAATTCCATTGTCACTCCTGATTTTGAGTCATTTAAGTTAGTAAGTTGGGGCTAAAAAAGTATTTTCTAGTCTTATCTACGTAACTTATGTGCGGATAATTTTAATTTTAGCTGATTTTGCTAGACTCTTACTGTGTAATTGAACTTTATATGCTTAAGGGCTACTAATGCAACATTATATCGTGCACTTAGGTAGGATAATTAAATTTGATGGCTTATAATAATAGCCTATTTGCCGGTATTAATTGGGTAAAATAGCTATTTAACTATTCAATTCTCACTATCGTAGTGAAATTCCATGTTTAACAGGGGCGAGCATTGCTAATTTTCCGTTATTTGACCGCTGAGGTTTTAAAATCGCAGGTCGCCGTATTTTTAACTTTAATGACAATCTTTTTGTCACAAAAGTTAGTTGGTATTTTAGGTGATGCCTCTGAGGGCAGCATTCCTGCTAAATTAGTGCTATCGATGATTGCACTAAAGCTTCCACAACTAGCCTCGCTAATACTTCCGCTGAGTATATTTTTAGGCATTATTTTGGCTTACAGCCGTATTTACGCCGATAGCGAAATGACCGTACTTAAAGCCTGTGGCGTAAGTGAATGGTATGTTGTGCGCGTAACGCTTATATCAAGCGTTGGGCTTGCCATATTAGCCGCTGCATTGACTATGTATATAGCGCCGTGGGCAAGCGAGCAAGAATATCAATTAAAAGAACAAGCCAAAGCCGATGCGGGATTATCTGCACTCAGAGCAGGGCGGTTCCAAGAAACCGGTAACGAAAAAGCCGTGGTGTTTATTCATAATATTGAAAAAGGCGGCAAAGAGCTTAATAAGGTATTTGTTGCACAGTTACCTGATAGCGAAAAAGGCAATCTAGCGCGCTTAGTATATGCACAGCAAGGTGTTGTGGTTGAGGCTGTAAATGGTGAGCAACAGCTAGTGCTTACTGATGGAAAACGTTACGAAACAGACGGCACAACGCCTGCACTTAATTTAACAGAATTTGATGGTTACAGCGTACAAATACGAGAACAAGAAATAGAGCATCAACGCCGTAAATTAGAGGCTGTGCCAACTAACCAATTATTGGCTATAAATACTCCTGAATCTATTGCTCAATGGCAATGGCGACTCGCTATTCCGTTATCAATCCCACTACTTACCTTACTGGCAGTACCACTAAGTGTGGTTAATCCTCGCCAAGGTAAATTTGCAAAACTAGTGCCTGCTATTAGCTTGTATTTAGGCTACTTTATTTTACTAAACGCCGCTAAATTTGCAGTTGAAGATGGCAAAATCCCGCCTTCAATCGGCTTGTGGTGGATTCATCTAAGTGCCTTGTTTATAGGTGGGTTATTAATTATAAAAGGGCGACCACTGGGCGCTTGGCTTAAAGCCGTAGTAACTAAGCGGGAGTTAGGCTCATGATGAAAACGCTTGATTGGTATTTAGGCCGCAGTATTTTACAAACTACCGGCTTTGCATTGTTGGTACTTGTTGGTATTAGCACCTTAATTAAATTTATCGACCAGTTAAAGTCGGTAGGGCGCGGCAGTTACGATTTAATGACTGCAATGCTTTACACGCTTTACACAATACCTGGCGATTTAGTGGTGTTTTTTCCGATGGCTGCGCTAATTGGTGGCTTAACGGGTTTAGGGGCACTTGCCTCAAACAGTGAGCTGGTAGTGATGCAAGCCGCTGGTATGTCGCGCTTACAAATAATTGGCTCTGTGATGAAAACAGCCATATTTATGGCTGTATGCATGATGGCACTTGGCGAATGGGGTGCACCTGAAGCGCAATTACACGCTAAAGAAATGCGTAACCAAGCAATACATGGCGGCGATGTGTTTAATACACAAAAAGGTGTATGGGCTAAAGACGGCAATAATTTTATTAATATTGAAGATGTTGATGAAAATGGCAGGCTCAACGGGGTACACATGTACCACTTTGATAAATCGCTAGAGCTTACCCAAATTACTAAAGCAAGAGATGCACTGAGCCGAAAAGAAGGCTGGCTACTTCGTGACGTAAATAAGGTTATTATTACTAGCGAAAAAACCACAACAGAGCAATTACCAGAAGAGTTTTACCCTTCGCAACTCACAGCTGAAAAGTTAGGGGTTGTTTCGGTAAAACCGGAGTCACTTTCATTTACTGGGCTTTGGTCGTATTTAAGTTACTTAGAGCAAAACGAACAAGACACAAGTACCTACGAGCTTGCTCTATGGCGTAAGTTGATGCAGCCAGTATCTGTTGCGGTAATGCTGCTGGTGGCGCTCTCGTTTATATTTGGCCCACTGCGTACCGTTACTATGGGCGCACGTATTATTATGGGTGTTGTAACGGGGATTGTGTTTCACTTAACTAATGAAATATTTGGCCCTGTCGTTATGGTTTACCAAATACCTGCCATTATAGGTGCGGTATTGCCCAGTATTATATTTATAGGCTTTGCGACATATTTGATGAATAAACGGGTATAGAGTACCTATTCAAAGCATTAAAAAGGGTGACCACTGGTCACCCTTTTTGCTTTTTAACTACTGCCTAACTACCGCTTAGCTCACGATTTGAAAGCTGGTATTAATCAAGCTCACTATAAATACGTCTGTTTTCTTCTTTAGTAAGTGCAATAACTTCTGTTTTAGAGATGTAATCTTGCAGTGCTTTTTTGTTTTTAAAATCTACTAACACCACCAAATTACCTAAACCGAGTAAAGCGCTAACGCTGCGGATAATTGATTGCGGCCAGCTAATTAAATTACCCTCGAGAGTTTGTACTTTTAAACGCCATGCACGCATGCCAATGGTTTGCCCGCTTTTAGTCCAAAAGTAGCCAAAAAATACTAAGGTAACAATAATTAAAAGAGCGGTACGAATACCCGAAAGAAGATTTGAATTTTGAATAAAGGCAGATACATCCTCTGCGCCATTTAAACTAATTACATCGAGAGAAATAAGCCCTTGTACTGCAAATAAATACAGCACTACAGTTAACATCGCAAACGCAATAATGGCTAACGTATCGTAAACTAACGACGCAAAACGGCGCCAAAAACCAGCACGTGGAAACTCACCCGACATAAATACACTCTCACTATTAATATGCGAGCTAGTTTAGCAAAAAAGCTTACAAATACTAAGACATGTTAATGTTTAGAGAGGGAATTGATTTTATTGCTTTAAGTTATTACCTACAGGGGAAATGAAAAAGACCCTGCTATTGGTAGCAAGGTCTTTTAATTTATAGCGGATTTAACCTAGCTTGATAGCAAGGTATTTGATGTCGTCACCACTTATTTGCGGTAAAAAATAAATATCGCCGTATTTAAAATACTGCTGCGAGTTAATTATTACGGCCTGTGCTGCCTGAGGCAATGAATCGTAAGTTTGGCCCAAGCTATAATCATTCACATTACCCACTTTTATTGCCTGATTAAGACGGGTTGGTGGCTCATCAACCACTGTATAACCGTCATTATTTGCGACGTAATACACGTTTTGATATGTGTAGTAGGTGGTATTGTGATGCTTAAAATGCCTGTAATTTCTTGGTAGCGTATTTATACGCAGGCCTCTAGGTGGCGTAACTACGTGGTAGCCTCTTCTAGCTTTACGGTAGTAAAGGCCGTCGTTAAACGTAAACGAAATACCATTAAATCTAATCGATGCGCTATTGCGTGGTAAATGGTTTATAAATCGATTTTGTCTGTAAGCGACTGAATTATTATGGTTTGTTAAGTAGTTATATTTGCGCTGGTTGTAGCGGTATTGTTCACGCTTTTCCTGCTTGTACTTAGCAAGTTTACGTTTTTCTTGCTTACGGTCTTCTCGTTTTTCTTTTTTATGCTCAATACGCTGCTTTTTTTCATGGCGGCGTTCATCGCGTTTATATTCAACACGTTTGTCGTGGTCACGTTTAAATCTTTTATCATTCTCTCGCTCGTTTTGTGCTCCAAGCGCAGAGCCTGATACTGCGCCAATGGCGAGCAGTGCAGGTAGTAAAAAAGTAAGTTTCATAGTATTGCCTCGTTTATGTTTTTACATAACTGGGTTCAATACTAGCGGTTCAAACTGAATGTTAACTGACATATAACAGCAAACGGAGCTATGCTTACAGCTTTTTACATTTTACTGACAGTTATTGACATACTTAGTTATTTTTGACGATTTTTGAGGGTGATCCTGTTCTTTGTAAGTATATTTATTACGAGAGATATTTTAATAATTTTGCTATTAAATTATGTATTTGGACTTTTTTGTTGTGCTTAGAAAACGTTATTTCCGTGCATTTTAGATGGGAAAATACCAATAATAGAGTTTAAATGGTGTAAAAAGCTAAGTTTGCGGCGCGTTGTTTATTGCCGCAAACATGACTTTATATTTTAAAGTGCGCATCTATCTTTTAATAAATTTAAGGCTAGGGTGATAGGTTATGACATTAACTTTAACAAATGCTGTGTTATTAACGTTTCTTTTAACAACTTTAACTGGAATATACTTGATTACCTTAGTTTGGTTAATTTTTTTCAGTTCTCGTTTTAGCTGAACCTTTTTATATTCTTGCTTTGTATATCTATCATGTGGTGCTGCAAATGCAGAACTAGATAAAGTGCCAATAACTAATAGTGCAGGTAGTATAAATGTAAGTTTCATAATATTGCCTCGTTTGTGGTTAACATGGCTAGTATTGACGTTTGAAACTGAATGCCAACTGCATGCAGGGCAACTGTAGGGAGGCTTTACACCCCTTTACTTATCTTTACTATTCTTGACGCTAATACCAATCCGCAGTAATACTTAATCAATTTGAGAGATTCAATCTAACGCTAACTCTATTAAAAAATGACTGATATATGGCTGCATAAATGCAGAAGGTAGAAAAATGAAAGAGCAATTGTCGAGAACAACTAATAACAAATTCAGCAGTGTTATCAACACCGTTTTCTTACCTCAGAACAGGTAGCTTAATTAAGCTACCTGTTATAAAACCGTATCGGTTCTATACCAATACCAATCCTTATCCCATATATCGTTTAGAGTTTAGGTTGGCTACTTTTGATAAAAAGGATAATCGCTATAACCGACTTCAGTACCGCCATACATAGTGGCTGCATCGGCCTCGTTAAACGTCCAATTATTCGCTATACGCTCTGGTAAATCAGGGTTAGCTATAAATGGGCGACCAAACGCAAATAAGTCACCGTAACCTTCACCTAAAATACGTACCGCTTTTTCTACTGTGTATTTACCAGCATAAATGATGCGACCTGAAAATTCAGCTCGTACTGCTTTATAAAATTCTTGTGGTAAATCAGGAGCATTTTCCCAATCAGCTTCCGCTATTGATAAGTAAGCAATACCTGCTTGCTCAAGCACTTTAACGGCTTGTACATAAGTATGATGAGGGTTTGATTCAACAAGTCCTAGATACACTCGTGTTTCATCTGTACTTTCAAATAAAGGAGCAAAGCGAACACCTAAACGATCAGAGCCTACAACGTCACTTACCGCTTCAACTATCTCTTTTAAAAAGCGCAGGCGATTACTAAGCGTTCCACCGTATTGATCGTCACGGTTATTAGTATGTTCAGAAATAAACTGATTAACTAAATACCCGTTAGCACAATGAAGCTCTACGCCATCAAAGCCTGCTTCTAGAGCATTACGTGCAGCTTGCGCATACATGTTTACCAGTTCGTCAACTTCAGTTGTTGTTAGTGCACGAGGCTCACTTGGGTCAGCCAATGCGCCTTCACCAGGTGCGGTTTCAATAAATACTTTTACATTGTCAGCAATAATATCTGAAGGGCCAACCGGTTTACCTGAATTTGGTTGTAGCGTGGTGTGCGATACGCGCCCTACATGCCAAAGCTGAGCAAAAATAACACCGCCTTTAGCATGTACTGCATGTGTTACTTTTTTCCAGCCTTCAATTTGTGCTTGTGAGTGAATACCTGGGGTCCAAGCGTAGCCTTGTCCACGAGGTTCTATTTGTGTGCCTTCGGTAACCATAAAACCAGCCGATGCCCGCTGCGCATAATACTCAGCCATTAATTCATTAGGAATATTGCCAGGCTGAGTGCTGCGAGAGCGAGTAAGAGGTGGCATCACAATACGGTTTTTAAGTGTAAAAGGGCCAAGCTCAATTGATGAGAATAAAGGGGCGGTATTAACTAATTCTGATTTCATTTTAAATTCTCTTATAAAGCAAACAAAGGCTTAAATAGTGGTTAAGCAACATTGGCAGCATAGAGATTTAAAGATACAATTTGAAACAACACTTTTTTGTGCAGCATACAATTATGAATGGTATTAGTCGGCTCGATATAAAACAGTTAAGAGTACTCAGTAGCTTATTAGAACTGCAAAATCTTTCGCAAGTAGCCAAAAAAATGGGGTTAACGCAACAAGCTATTAGTGAGCAACTACGAAAGCTACGAGACTTATTTGACGATCGCTTGTTTATTCGCCAAGGTAATAACATGGTTGCTACTCCTAAAGCGCAAGGACTCAAGGCGCCTGTTAATCATATTTTAAAGCAATTAGAATCGTTACTAGAGCCCGAGCTGTTTAGTCCGCAAACTTATAAAGGTGTGTTTACCATAAGCGCAACCGACTACGCCACGCAGGCCTTATTGCCGCAATTATTTAATATTACCCGCCGCGAAGCGCCAGGTTTAAAGCTGATTGTGCGCGACTTTGCATCAGATAACGTTAATCAACTTATAACGGCAGGCGAGCTTGATTTGCTGATAAGCTTTCCAGAATTTATACCCGACAACCTTTCTTATATCACTTTGTTTGAAGAACAGCATTTGTGTATTACCGGTATAGGTAACACTACTTACACTGAACCTTTGAGTTTGGCGCAATTTGCAAAGCATTCACAGCTAGTGGTGTCGCCATCGCGCGCTAATTTGCGCGGATCGCACGATCAGTGGTTTGAAAGCCAAGGGCTAAAACGTAATATTGTAATGTCGGTACCGAGTTTTTCAGCAGTGCCCGATATTTTACATACTACTGATATGCTAGCGTTTTACCCATCAAGATTATTACCAAACAGCAAAGTTAAACAGCTAAAAATAGAAGCTCTGCCTCCCACATTTAAAGTAATAGCCGCATGGCATCCGCGTACCAATAACAGCCCAATCCATAAATGGTTGATAGAGCAATTACAAAATTTATAACGATGTAAAAAATCTAAAGTGATTACTTTTTACTGTTAAATTAATAACCCAACATTTAGATTAAATCATTTAACCCCTCCTTAACCCTCGACCTAATAAGCTATGTGTAATAGTACGAATTAGGCATAGTTAAATGGTTTATTTTAAAAAGCACTCAACCGGTTTTTTACTTGCACTTAGTTGCACACTTGCTGCATGTAGTAGTCAGCCAAGCTATCAAGGTAATAGTACTGAGCAGTCGCTAAAACAACATACAAACTGGCAGTACACGCAAAGTAACGCACAGCACGTAAATTACATTACCGATTTGGTGAATATAGAAGGGCTTGATTCGCTTATTGAGCAAGCTGTTACTAATAACCCATCGTTTAATCAAGTGCATGTTGCATTAAAACTAGCTTATGCGCAGCGTGATGTAACCGCTGCAAGTCAGTGGTTTAGTGTAGATGCAGGATTTGACGCGCAGCGCAGTGAAACCGAAGGCACGCAATACAGCTCATCAGTAGGTATAAGATGGGAAGCCGATATATGGCAAAAAATTGCTGACAACGTAGCCGCGCAAGATATGACTATTGCCAGTAACCAAGCTACTTATCAAGGTGCTAAAGACACATTAGTAGCGAGTGTTATTCGTACTTATTTAAATATTATTTTGCAGCAAAATTTACTCGATATAGAGCAACAACGTTTAGTTGTTTTACAAAATAATGAGCAAAGTATTGTAGAGCGCTACCAATATGGGTTAGGTGATTTAGAAGCGCTTGATACCGCCCGTACTAGCACGGCATCTACTCGCGCGACCATTGCCGATTATCAAGAACAAATAGCAAAAGCAAAGCGTGCTTTAATGCTAATTGTAGGCACTGATAAACTTCAAAACCTACCAAGTACATTAACACTGCTAAGCGTTATTGAGCCATTAAGTACATTACCAGAGCAAGATTTGGCACGCCGACCTGACTTACAAAGTGCCTATTACAACATTCAGGCAAAGCATTACTTGGTTGATGTATCGTACAAAGAGCTACTACCGAGTATTTCGCTTTCGGCATCACTGAGTGACTTAGCAAGCACGCCAAGCCAAGCATTATTAACTAGCCCAGTGTGGAGTTTATTGGGGAGTTTAAGTGCCCCTTTATTTGAAGGTGGAGCACTGCGTGCACAAGTTGATATTGCAAAATTAAATGCCGAGCAAGCGTTTTGGCAGTACCAAGATACGCTGCTAAGTGCGGTAAACGAAGTTGAAAATGCACTCGGGCAGGAGCAATCATTAACCGAGCAACAACTGCAAATTAGCAATGCACTTGCCAGCGCTCAACGCAGCTTTAGTAACTATCAAAGTAAGTATCAACAAGGTTTGGTTGATATTTTAGATTTGCTAACAGTGCAACAAAAAGTATACGACCTGCAAGCTCAGCTTAGCCAAATAAACTACACCCTTTTAACTAACCGCATAGATTTAGGCCTCGCTTTGGGCCTTGGAGTATCGTCATGAAAATTTCGCCAACACCGGTTGTTGTAACGCTTGTTGCTATTGTTTGTATAGGGCTTGCTATTGTGTATAACGGCCAAAAAATGGCTGAACAAGCAAATATCCCACAACCTGCCGCTATTAAAGCTATTGCCCCAAATGTATCGGTAATTAATGCAGTTCCGAGCACTTATCAGGCTTATGTTAGTGGGCATGGTGAAGCTAAAGCGCATTGGTCACTTAGTTTAAAAGCACAAGTTAAAGGCGAAGTAACCAGTATGAGCGAGCAATTTGCGACCGGTAACTTAATAACTAAAGGGCAGGTGTTTGCACAAATTGATGACACCGAATACTTTCAGGCCCTAGCTAGCGCAAAAGCAACATTGGCTGATGCAAAACTAGCACTGCAAGAAGAACAAGATTTAGGTGAGCAGGCAAAACGTGAATGGGATCGCTCAGGCGTTACGCAAGCACCAAGCTCGCCGCTTGTATTTAGAACGCTGCAGTTAGAAGCCGCGCAAGCTACGCTCGATAAAGCACAATATGCACTTAAAACCGCACAGCGTGATGTAAATAACACCCAGTTAAGTGCACCATTTGACGCTGTTATTTTATCGCGCGATATAGATTTAGGTACTTATGTAGGTATTGGCGATACGCTTGCCACGCTAAACAGTACCGACAAAGTAGAAATAACGGTACCGCTTTCATTAAGTCAGTGGCAAAACCTAGCAAATAATAAATCAGGCGATGTTATTTTAACTGATGTAACCACTAATACTAAATGGACTGGTTATATTGCACGTTTTGAGCAACACCTCGATGACAGTTCGCGTCAGCGCAGCGTAATTGTCGCCTTAGATAAACCGTTTGAGCAAGCAACGCCGTTACTGCCTGGCACATTTTTAGCGGTAGAAATTGCCGGTAAGCAGTTAAGTAACGTAATAAAACTACCTGCTTCTGCCGTATCTCAAGATGGTTCAATTTGGTACGTAAATGATCAAAACAACTTAGTAAGCATACAAGCCAATAAAGTATTTGAGCGTGGTGATTACGTATATATTTCGCCAGTTGCAGAGCAAAGTACTTTAAAAGTAGTAACGCGCCCATTAGTAAGTTACCTAAGCGATATGAAAGTAAATCCAATTGTTGAGGAGATACAATAATGAGCCCTCATCAAGCACCTCAATCACCCAGTAATAATAATCCGCTGCACGGTATTATTAACTGGTTTGCAAATAACTCTGTTGCCGCTAACTTATTGTTAGTTAGTGTGATTGTAATGGGGGTTATGTCGCTTTCGACTTTACGTAAAGAGGCATTTCCGAGTTTAGAGCCGGATATTATTTCGGTGTCGGTGGTTTACGACAGTGGCGATGCATTGCAAGCCGAAGAAGGAATAGCGTTAAAAATTGAAGAAGCGCTCGAAACCGTATCAGGTATTAAACGTATTACCTCTACATCCGATGCTAGCGGCAGCCATGTAAGCATTGAAAAAAGTACTGATTACTCACTCGATGAGTTACTTGTTGACGTTAAAAACCAAGTTGACGCTATTAATAACTTTCCCGCAGATGCTGAGCAACCTGTTATTGATAAAGCCCGTAGGCAAGATCATGCATTAACGCTGCAACTTTTTGGGGATGCCGATCGCCATACATTACAAAACCTGGGCGAAAAACTTAAAGCCGATTTATTAGCGCAATCAGGTATTAGCGACGTAGCGCAGTCGGGTGTGATTGACCCGATGATGTCCATAGAAATCGACGAAGGTAAACTCCAAGCCTATGGCTTAACTATTAGCGATATAAGCGAGGTCATTAATAATGAGTCATCAAGCCCGCTTTCGACTAGTTTACGCGATAGTAGTAAAATTATACGCTTAAAAGCCGCTGACCAAGCTTACTGGCAGCGCGACTTTGCCAATATTGTATTGCTAACAACCGCATCAGGCACACAAATTAAGTTAGGCGATGTAGCAACCGTTACCGACTCATTTGCCGAAGATAGCAACTCATTAAGCCGTTATAACCAACAAAATGCCGTAGGCGTTGAAATTTTAATGGGCGATAACAGCGATATAACTACCATTGTTGAGCAAGCTAATAGCGTAATAGATAAATGGCACGAAAGCGGTTTATTACCTCAAAACGTAGAGCTTGAAAGCTGGCACGACAAAAGCACCATGATCACCGATCGTTTATCGCTACTTACTAAAAATGCCGTGACCGGTATTATTATGGTGTTTGTAATACTTGCCATATTTTTAAACGTACGCGTAGCGCTGTGGGTGGCTGGTGGCTTGCCGTTTGTATTTTTTGGTACGCTTTATTTTATGACCGATGGCTACACCGCACTGACCATAAACGAAATGACCACCTTTGGCTTTATTATGGCGCTGGGTATAGTGGTAGACGATGCCGTTGTTGTAGGCGAGAGTATTTACACCACACGTAAAAAACATGGCGATACATTAAATAATACAGTTTTAGGCACCATGAAGGTTGCTGTGCCAACAATATTTGGGGTGTTAACCACGGTGGCTGCGTTTGTGGCGCTTTCGAATGTATCAGGTAACTTAGGTAAAATTTACTCTCAATTTGCTACCGTAGTAACTATTTGTTTACTGCTTTCAGTTGTTGAATCAAAACTTATTTTACCATCGCATTTAGCCCACATTAGTACTAAACGCCAAGTTAAAAAAGGCTTAGGGGGTCTGTGGTCAAAAATACAACATGGTGCTGATAGTGGCTTAAGCTGGTTTAGCAAAAACATTTACTGCAAGGTTATTGAATTTTCATTGTGCTTTAGATACGCCGTAGTGGCTGCGTTTATCGCCTTTTTTATACTGGTTATTGGCATGCCGATGACAGGCACAGTTAAAGTTGGTTTTTTCCCAAGTATTGCAGGCGACACCGTAACAGCCAATTTAGTTATGCAAAACGACGCAGCCTATGGGCAAACAAACACAAATTTACTAACGCTAGAGCAAAGTGCATTACAAGCAGAGCAAAACTTAATGACTAAGTTGAGTTCTGACAAAAGCGAAATAACCAGCCTTCAAGTTGTTAGCAGTAGCGACACCAGCGGTGAAGTAAGTGTTGAGCTATTAAACGAAGGCGCTTTTACAGCAAGCGAATTTGCTCAAGAGTGGCAGCGCGTAGCAGGTAGCCTTGAGGGCAGTAAAAAATTACAAATATTAGCCACGCGTAAAATGGTTGATAACTTTAAAGTTGAACTGAAAGCGTGGGACGACGAAACCGTAATGGCGGCGGGCGCACTATTTAAGGAGCGCTTACAAAATACCGCAGGCGTTAACGGAATAGACGACAACTTAAATCCAGGTCAGCCACAGCTTAAATTCACCCTAAATGCACAAGGGCGCGCGCTTGGCATGGATACAGCCAGTTTATCAAAGCAAGTACTGCAAGCCTTTGGTGGTGCAGTTGTACAGCGCTACCAACGTAATAAAGACGAAGTTAAAGTACGTGTACGCTACCCAGAAGATGCTCGTAAAACACCTGCCGATATAATGCAGTCGCGTATTCGCCTGCCTGATGGCACCGTTGTACCGCTAGTAAACGTAGCCACAGTAAGCAGTGAATATCAGCAAGATGAAATAACCCGCATTGATGGACTTCGTGCAATTTATTTAAGCGCCCAAGTGGATAAAAACGTGATTGCTCCAAACGAGTTAGTTGCTAATTTAAAGCGCGACTTAATTCCAGAGTTAACACAGCAATTTCCTAACTTAAGTGTGTATTTTGCAGGAGAGGCAGAACAACAAAGCGAAACCACCAGTTCAATGAGCACTATGTTTGTAGCTGCTTTATTAGTGATTTACGTGCTGCTGGCTATTCCGCTTAAATCGTATATTCAACCAGTACTAATCATGGTGGCAATTCCGTTTGGTATTGTGGGCGCTATTTTAGGGCATTGGTGGAACGACTTAACCATTAGTATATTGTCGTTAAATGGTATTTTGGCGCTCAGTGGGGTAGTTGTAAACGACAGCCTATTACTTGTTTCGCGCTTTAACGAACTAGTAAAAGAGGAGGGCATGAGCACGCACGATGCCATAGTTGAGTCGTGTACGAGTCGTTTGCGTGCGGTATTACTTACCTCAATTACAACTTACGCAGGCTTAGTGCCGCTACTTAGCGAAACCTCAATGCAGGCACAGTTTTTAATCCCTGCTGCGGCATCACTTGGCTACGGTATTTTGTTTGCCACGGTTATTACCTTAATACTTATACCGGCATTATTGATGATTCAAACCGATGCTAAACGCGGTATTGATGCTGTGCTAAAATCGCTAGGTGCTAAAAATAAAACGCAGGAAACAGCCTCTTAATGATAAACGTACTACTGGTTGAAGACGACATAGACTTGGCAACCACCATTGTTGATTATCTCGAAATTGAGTCAATAGAGTGTGACCATGCAAGCAATGGCGTAATGGGTTTAAATTTAATAGAACGTAATCAATATCAAATGATTATATTAGATGTAAATATGCCAAAAATGGACGGTTTAACCATGTGTAAAACATTGCGTGAGCGAGGCATTGATATACCAGTATTAATGCTGACAGCGCGCGATAGCCTCGACAATAAGCTTGAGGGGTTTGCAGCCGGTAGTGACGACTATTTAGTAAAACCATTTGCCATGAAAGAGCTAGTAGCGCGGGTTCGAGTATTAGCAAAGCGTAAAAGTGGTGAGGTAAAGCGACTTGCATTTGCTAACTTAACACTTAATTTAACCGCGCATACAGCAACAGTGGCAGAGCACAGTTTAAAGTTATCACCCATTACTTTTAAGTTATTAGAAGTGCTTGTACGAGAGCAGCAAAAACCGGTAACCCGACAAGTAATTATGCAAGCAATATGGGGCGACGATCAGCCAGACAGTAATAGCTTAAAAGTGCATATTCATCATTTGCGTAAACAGCTAGAGCAAGCGCATTGCCAAGCCGTACTAGAAACAATACCCAGTGTAGGGTTTGCGCTAAAATTAAAAAATGAGACACAAGCATGAAAATTAGACCCAGCCTGAGGTTGTATTTTTTTGCCACCATGGTGCTTTTAAGTTCATTAATGGCAATTGGCTTTTCGTTTTTAAGTGTTAATTATTTTATTGATGGCTTAGACCGAGGGTTAAACGGAGTTATGTTTGAGCTTTCGCAAACCACTGAGATTGAAGATGGACAGCCAAAAAATATTGTTGGATTTAATGTGGCGAGCCGTTGGGAAGACATGCCAGAAATAATACAGCAAAAATTTGAAGTAGCGCCAAATGAAGCCGGTGTACTACAAAAAGTGAAAGATAACACCTCATTGTTTACTATGCCTGCAGACTTGTTTTTTGTTGTTTACTATCAAAACCCAAATGGCGAGGCGCGTTATATATCGCGCATTATGCTTGAAAAAAATCGCCCTAAAAGAATGGGAAGTGTAAAACCAATACACCGCATGACATTGATAGCCATTACTGGTTTTTCAGCCATTGCCTTATTTACCTTCTTTTTGTTTATGGTAATGAAAAAAATAGCTAAGCCAGTTGAATCGCTACGCAATTGGGCTAAGTCGTTAAATCAAAATAATTTACAAAACACGCCGCCCGACTTTACCTATAACGAACTAAATACCTTGGCAACGTTAATACGCAGTAGCTTGCTTTCTGCTCACGACAGCCTTGAGCGAGAACAGCGCTTTTTAAGTTATGCGAGCCACGAGTTACGTACACCAATTTCGGTTATTCGCAGCAACGTTGAATTACTTAACCGCTTAAGCGAAAAAGCACCTTTAAGCGATAAACAATATCTTACACTGCAGCGAATAGAGCGCGCCGGTTTAACCATGAGCGATTTAACCGAGACGTTATTATGGCTTAGCAGAAATGACGACCAGCAAAGTTCACCAGAGCCTGTAAACCTAGCCGAAAAAATAACGACCTTGGGTAACGAACTCGATTATTTACTCAATTCAAAACAAGTTGATGTACTTATAAATACCGATAACCAAAATACGACTATTAATACCGAAGCCACCGCATGCCACATTGTGCTTACTAACTTAATACGTAATGCGTATCAGCATACGCAACAAGGGCAAGTGCGAATTACTCAGCAGGGTAGCCGTGTGATTATAGTAAATAGCAGCGAACAAACTGATACGCCACAAGCGACTAATAACACAAACAAGCCTGCTAACATTGGCTACGGTTTAGGATTAGAGTTAAGCGAAAAAATAATAAAACGACACGGTTGGGTATACGAAGTAAACGACATGCCTGGGCGTTATGAAGTGGTGGTCGATTTTAGTTAATACGCTTTTTTTAATACTTAGAATACTTAGGTTTGAAATATAAAAACCGCGTTAAGGCACTTTTAAAAAAGCTTTAGCGCGGTTTTTTATATTCAAAAATATTTAATTTAACGCTGAGAATATAGAAACTTAGTGATTTATTTAGCAAAGTATCTGTTAATGAGCCTTACAATGCCAATGATCATCGTGTTTAGTGCAGGCTTGTTTTGTGGGCTTGGCTTTTACGATAATAATGTTTGGAGAGTTGTGCTCAGTTACTAAAACAGGCGTAACTACTTTAACGACTTTTTTATGTGGTTTATGCGCACTGGGACCATGTTGATATACAGTGCAGCCGCTCATAATAAGCGCGGTCGTCATTACTAAAACTATTTTTAAAGATAAGTTCATGTTTATTAGTCCTATGTAGCTTAATACAAAGCCTAGGATAAACTTTTTTTTGTATAGTGCTGTAAGCAAACGTAAGGATATTGTAAAGGTGACTTATATGGCTTTTGACGTCTATTTAACTAATTAATAAGTACATTGGTACTGCGTTAAATACGCCAATACCAATGCTTATAATATTGAGTTTAGAGCTCAGAGCTTAGTCCGCTGAGTTCAAACTTATAAATCGCTGCGCCAACCCATACCAGACTCTTCCATTAAACGCTCGTACACGCCTTCTATGTTAAGTGGTAACCATGCATCAAACTGTTTAAAGTCACTAAATTGGTCTAATTTTACATTTTGTTTAATTTCGTCAAGCGTATTACCGGCTAAAACGCCTGCGGTTACTTGGCTATACAAAAGCTCTAAATAACTTAAGTAACGCGCTACATCTGCTTTACTGCCAATATCGGCATGTCCGCCTACAAAAGTATTAAAGTCATATTTGAGTACCGCTTGGGTTGAGTTAATCATGCCTTGAATATCGTAACTCCACAGCTTTTGCCACGGCATTCTGCCAATAACAATCCAATCAACTACAAATAACGTTTTTTGCTTTTCGAATAATATACTAACCGAACCACGACCATCGTTTGGACCATGGTAGTTAAGCTTTACTGTAGAATCACCAAGGGTAAGCAGTAGCTCGTCATCAAAAGTAAGGCTGGGCGTTACCGTTTTCATTTGTGTGTTTTTAATATCTTGCGCAGCGAGTTTATGCGCTACAAACGTGGTGTGCGGGCTTTTAAATACCTCGGCGCCGTAAATATGATCGCTGTGATTATGGCTATAAATTACATATTTTACCGGTACGTTATAGCGAGTTTTAATTTGCTCGTTTAACCAGGTGGCGGCTTTTTTATTAAGTGGGTCGGTAACAATTGCGCCCTCAGAAGTGATTAAAAATACTGAGCGGTGTCTGTCGTCTATAAAGCGGTGTAAGCCATCTCCTAAGTCTTCTATTTCATAGGCTTGTGTGGCAAAGCCTATAAACAATAGGGCTGTGGTTAATAGTTTTTGTAGCAAGCGGGGCATACACCATTCCTTTTAAAATTGATTAAATTAATAACGCTATTAAAAGAAGAAAGCATAAAGCTGTAAAAAATTTCAGTTATTGGTTAAATTAAAACTTAAACCTAAACCTAAACCTAAACTTAAGTAAAATGATCAAATATGAGGATGAAATAAAAAGCCATTATAAAAATGGCTTTAGATAGGTTGGTTGGGTTTATCTTTGTGTTAGTTGTTGGTTTATTTCTTCAAAGATACTGGCATCATCTATGGTTGAAGGTATTTGTAGCTCTTCGCCATCAACTAGCTGACGTAAATTTTTACGCAGTATTTTACCCGAGCGTGTTTTGGGCAACCTATCTACGCTAACTATATTTTTAAGGCACGCAATAGCGCCAATCTGATCACGAACACTTAAAACAAGCGCTTGTTCTACATCGGTACTTGAGCCCATAAAATCATTTTTAAGCACGATCATTCCCATAGGAAGCTGCCCTTTTAGAGGATCGTTCACACCAAAAACAGCGCATTCGGCAACAGCAGGGTGCGCGGCTACTATCTCTTCCATTTCGCCGGTAGAAAGCCTATGTCCTGCTACATTTATAACGTCGTCGGTTCTGCCCATAATAAATAGATAGCCGTCTTCATCAATATAACCGCCATCGCCAGATAAATAATAACCCTCGTATTCATTTAGGTAGCTTGCTTTAAAGCGCGGGGTATCTTGCCAAATTGTTGGTAGGCAACCCGGTGGAAGTGGCAGTTTAATTACCACGGCGCCTTGCTCGTTAGCTGCGCATTCATTGCCATCCATATCTAATATTCGCACGTCAAAACCTGGAGTAGGCACCGTAGAGCTGCCAGGTTTTGTTGCTAAGTACTCAAGCCCTACAGGGTTACAAGCAATAGCCCAGCCGGTTTCGGTTTGCCACCAATGATCAAGCACTGGCAGTTTGGTTTTTTCTTTAAGCCACTCGTAAGTGGGAGGGTCTAATCGCTCGCCAGCTAAAAATAAACGTTTTAAGCTAGAGGTATCGTATTGATTAAAACCATCGGCATTTGGATCTTCTTTTTTAATTGCTCTAAATGCAGTGGGGGCACTAAATAATGCATTTACTTTATATTCTTCAACCACACGCCAAAATGCACTGGCGTCGGGGGTTTTAACCGGTTTACCTTCATATAATACGGTCGCGCAGCGATACATTAGCGGCGCGTAAACTATATAAGAGTGCCCAACTACCCAGCCAATGTCAGACGCTGCCCAAAATACGTCGCCGGGCTTCATACCATAAACGGTTTCCATGCTGTATTGCATTGCCACTGCGTGACCGCCATTTTCGCGCACTACGCCTTTGGGTGTGCCTGTCGTGCCTGAGGTATATAAAATATAAAGCGGATCGTTACCATTTACAGGCACCGGATCTGCGATTGCAGCTGTTTGCATTGCCTGAGTCCAATCTATGTCTCGTTTAGGCTTAAGAGTGGCGGTTACTTGTGGACGCTGATAAATAACGCAGTGTTCTACTTTGTGCGTAGCTAAGTCTATTGCGTTATCAATAAGTGGTTTGTATTCAATAACGCTGTTTACTTCAACACCGCATGAGGCGCTCAGTATAAGTTTGGGCTTGGCATCATCAATGCGTACAGCCAATTCGTGTGCAGCAAACCCACCAAATACCACCGAATGAATAGCACCAAGGCGAGCGCACGCCAACATACCAATAACCGCCTGTGGGATCATTGGCATATAAATAACAACGCGATCGCCTTTTGTAACACCTAACGATTGTATTACGCCTGCAAATTTAGCAACTTCTTGTTGTAGTTGTGAGTAGCTATAAGTTTGCTTTGTATTAGTGACTGGAGAGTCGTAAATCAGTGCAGTTTGCTCGCCAAACCCGGCAATAACGTGCTGGTCTAGCGCTAAAAAACTGGTGTTTAATTGCCCGTCACTAAACCAATGATAAAGCCCGTCGTCGTCTTGTGTGTATGCTTTTGTGGGGATTTTATACCATGGAATATTCTTACTTTGTTCGAGCCAAAATTGGGCTGGGTTTTGTTTAAAGGCATTATATTGCTGTTTATATTCGCCTGACATGTAAGGCTCCTAAAGCTAAATTTGTGTGTGAGAGACCTTACAAAATGTAGGCTTTTTTTAGCAAGCAAGCTATTCGACCTTGGTCGGCTAAAAGTTAATCAATATACTGGTTTTAAAAATACAAAATTGACAATACAAAGCGTGTGGTTCAGCATGGCAGGCAGTAAAAATAAGAGAAAATACGATATGAGTAACGTAGTAAGAGTTGGTGTGGCGGTTATCATAAAGCATCAAAACACAATTTTACTAGGTGAGCGCATTGGCGCGCATGGTGCTAATACATGGGCAACACCTGGTGGACATTTAGAGTTTGGTGAAAGTGTTGAGCAATGTGCAATACGAGAAGTGTTTGAAGAAACAGGTTTAAAGGTAAGTAAAATTACTAAGCTTGATTTTACCAATGATATTTTTACAGCAGAGAACAAGCACTATATTACGCTGTATGTAAAAGCTGACTTTGAAGGCGGAGAGCCTGAGCTTAAAGAGCCTAATAAATGTTTAAAGTGGCGCTGGTGCGATATTAATAATCTACCAACGCCATTGTTTACATCACTAAAAAATTACTTATCTGAGGCTGTACTAGCCTAGTTATTTTGTTGGCGGTGTCGCTGGGCTTAACTCTAGTTTACTAAAGCTTACTTGAGCGTAATCGCCATTTTGTTTATCTGTAGTCCAATCGCCAGTACCTAAACATGCGGCATACCAACGACCTGGAGCGTCTTTGGTACTACATTGATTGTATGCACCGGCTTTGAAGTAATTAGAATCACCAGCATAACCAAGGGCATGATCTTTTTTGTCTACTTTGCCATAAGCATCAACGTTATTAGCAAGATTTATCGAGTAATTTACGTCTGGCTTACCTTCTGCAGTGAACGTTAAATACATTGTATTTTTATATACATTTATTGTGTAGCTAAAATCTTCACCTAACGCAATACCTTCAGAACCAGGTTCATTAGGATTTTCCCATGTGTTACCCCATACAGGGTAAGCAATGTCTGTACGGTCAGGATCTGCTTTTGGTAAGTTTCGCTCGTAGTTCCAAAATACAGAGCCTGTTTTATGGTTTGGCCATTTCTTATAGTATATTTTAAGTGGTTCATTACCCCAGCCAAATCCAGAATTTTCTGCGACAAGAGCTTTGTTCTTTTCTGCATGTATTTGCCCAACTACAACAGAAAATGCAGCATCTCTATCTGAGTTTTTAGCTCTTAATGCAACATGGTCTACTTTTAATGTAGCCTGCATTTTTCCGCCTTCAGCACCAAACTTTTCAGCTAAAGGATGAGCAGCCAACGCAAAGTTATTACCCGGGTTATTTGTTTTAATTTTAGTATTTGATCCCCGGATCATTTGTCTCAGTTCGCTACGGGTATTGGTAGAGTTAGCGCTTGTAAGTGCTTTATTAGGAGAGGTAAATACCATGTAGCCTTTTTCATCAAGGTAGAAAAAATCAGGGTGTGCGTAAGTCTGAATTTCTTCTACATCTATTTCATCAATTTTACCGTCGTTGTTTAAATCTACTGGTACATTTATTTTCCAGTGTGATAAATCAAACTTTGTTGCAGGTACCGGCGCATCGCTTTGCTGATTAGTGCTTTGGGTACTTGAACAAGCGGTAAAAAGTAAAGGGGTGATAACGGCTAAAGCCGTAAGTTTAAATGTGGATGTATTTTTTATCATTATTGTCTCTGTGTGATGAAGTAAAAATTGTGCGGTACAGGCATCGCTTAATCTCAATCTAGCATACCAATTTAACAATTAAAACTTACCAATTAGTGAAATTAAATATTTTTTAAATGATTTTTTGTTATACCAATTTGGTTTAGGTGTTTTTAACGGCTTTTATGGAAGTGTTTGCGGTATGTACTTTTTATGTGCTTAGCTATTTACTTAGTGATGTTTAACGTAGATTTTGACGCTAAGGTGTAGTCTATTTTGGAGGGGAGGAGATTTTTAATTTTGTAGTTTGCTTTGCCGCGTTTAGCAAATAACTAAATAACCACTGCCAATAACTAATGTCGGGCTTTAACTATGGTTAGTGCTGCAAGTTAGTCGTGTTTGGTAATAAAAGTTTCCACTTGTTTAAAATGGCATGATATTCACCATTTTCTTTAATGTTACTTAATGCGTCAGAGAGTGCTTTAGCTGTTTTAGGATTAAGTTGATTACTTGCTGCAAAATTAAGTGAGGAGGGAAGATCGCTTAAATGAATTCGTTTTGTTATTAGGCTAGGATCGAGTCCTAGGCTTTTTAGCTCGTTATTAAGTGTAAGTGTATTAGTTACTACAAAGTCGATCCGGTTTTTATAAAGCATTTGCCAAAGTTGATTATAGTAACTGACCAGTATTAAATTGTTATTTTCGGTAAAGCCTTTTTGTTTTAAGTAGGCTTCGCTCAGGTAGCCACGAATGGTTGCTACTTTATACTCTTTAGCAAAATTTAAGTGAACAACTTCATCTACATGGCTTTTTAAGCTAATTAAATAAGCATCTGCAAAATACACTTCGCCTAACCATGTATATTTATTAATCCGCTCTGGGGTTTTTAACAAAGACAACATTATGGCATTGGTATTTGTTTTATGCTCCTTAAAAACGCGGGCCATAGGCATTATTTCAAAATTAGCGGTTAAGTTTGTTTGCTTCACAACTGCTTTGGCAATGTCGACTAAAGCGCCGCTTACTTCACCTTGCTGATTTTTAAAGTGATAAGGAGGAAGGTCTTCAGCTATAAAAGTAACCGAATCGGCGTTACACAGGGGGCTATATAAAATAAATACAAAAGCACTTAATAAAACACGCAAAAACATAAAAAATCTTTTAAAGCAATAATACACCTAGTGTAGAGAGTATTAACTAAAACATATATATATTATGTTTATATAACGTAAATAATTTGCATTTACTTGGCTGTACTTGCTGTTTTGTATTTTATAAATTGTAATGGCGAGCATTTATGCCAGCGTAAAAAAGCTCGATTAAAAGAGCTTTGATCTTTAAATCCTAAAATATTAGATAAATCAGCAAGTGGCATGCTGGCTATTAATGTATCTGCACGTTTTTTACGTTCTTTTTCAAGTAGCTGAGCAAAGGTTAAGTCTTGTTGTTTTAAGCGTCGTTGTAGCGTTCGGGGTGTTAAATTAAGCGCATCAGCTATGCCTATTAGGTTGCAGTTTTGCAAGGTAGTTTTAGCTGTAAGTAACTGATTAACTTTATCGTCAATACACTGCTGGCTTTTAAAGTTAGAGAGTTGCTGCTCTGACAATTGCTTAAAAGTAGAATTAATAATGGCGTTATCGGTTTTAAAGGGCAGCGTCAAATAATCGCTCGGAAAGCTAATTTGATTATATTCAGCACTGCTTTTTACAGGGCATTTAAACCATGATTCAAGGGCGCGCCTTTGCGATGGCAACCAATTATAAGTGAAACTAATACTACTTGGCGAAAGCGTTAAATTTATTAACTGGCGAATTACACTTACCCACGCGGTCATGTTTCGTAAAACAACATGCTCATTACAACTTTGGTGAGCAATCCAACGAATAGTTGCTGTATCAGTATTTAGTTCAAACTTGGCTTTACCAATATCAGCCACCAAGCTGTCGTAGCTTAACAATGCTTTAATGGCACTGCTTAAGTTATCGCTTGATTCAATTAAGTAACCTAAAACGCCGTAGTCAGCAGTGCGAATTTGCTGACCTAGGGTAAAACCAAAAAGAGGATCGTTAAGTGTTTTTTTGCCATAAACTAATAAGGCATTGTAACTATTTAAACTAATACGCGGCGCTAATTGATGGGTACGCTGATTACTAAATTCGTCAAAGCTAATAGCGTGCAAAGCCGTTTTAGTACTAATGCCTTGCGCTTGTAAGTAATCAAGAATACTTGAAAAGTAATGATCAGCCAATGTGTGCATTTGTCATCTAAAGCTAAAAAATAGTCGTGTATTAGCAAGTTTGCCACGTTAAATTTTTATATGCTAGTTGAATGCCTAATAACCTCTTGCTGTAAAAATGATACTTATAACAATAAAACAAACGCTTAATGCACAGCCAAAACAAATAATAAGCACACTATTGGATCATCAACAGTTGCATCGATTTTTTAATGCCAAATTTACGCTGCTACAAGCACAAGACGAAGGGCAAATAGAAGGCGGAAAAGGATCTGTTAGGCAAGTGAAAATAGGTAAAATAACGTTTTCAGAGCAAATAATCAGTGCCGATCAAAATCAGATCAGTTACCAAATAGTAGGCGATAAACCAGTAGCTAATCATCGAGGCGATATATACCTCAGTGCAAATAAAGACATCAATACTTTAGTTACCGAACTTAACTATTGCATAAGCTGCTCAGCTCCGTGGTGGATGCCAAATGCATTACTTAAATATGTTATTACAAAAGATATAACCCAAGCGTTAAACAATTTAAATAATTATTTTTTGGCGGGTAAAGTATGAACTCAGAAATTATTTTGCTCGCTCTTAGCCCAATATTTTTGATATTTGTTTGCTGTGAGTTTATTAAGTTTAAGCGCTATTACGACATAAAAGATAGCCTAGCAAATACAGTGTTAGCGCTATTACACCAAGGCGCAGATGCTATTGCGTTACTGCTGTTAATGCCTTTATTAAATTGGTTGTATGACTATAGATTGTTTGATATTGAAGTGAGTGTATTAAGTATTGCATTTGCATTTTTACTGCAAGATTTTTTGTATTATTGGTTTCATAAAGCATCGCATCATATTCATTGGTTGTGGGCTGCACATGTGGTGCACCATAGCTCAACTAAAATGAATTTCACCACCGCATTTAGGCAAAGCTTAATGTACCCCGTAGCCGGTATGTGGATGTTTTGGCTACCTATGATTTTAATTGGATTTGAACCGCTAACAGTATTTAGCGTGGTTGCATTAAATTTGGCGTATCAATTTTTTGTACATACTCAAATAATGGGTAAGTTAGGCTGGTTTGAAAAAGTATTTAATACGCCTTCGCATCACCGAGTTCATCACGCAATAAATACAGGTTACCTTGATAAAAACTTTGCAGGTGTACTTATTATTTGGGATAAGTTATTTGGCACCTTTGTAGAAGAAGATAAATCAAAGCCTTGTAAATACGGCATTATAGGGCAGCTTAATAGCAATAACCCAGTCGTTATTACGTTTCATCAGTGGGAGCACTTATTGAAAAGTGTTTATAAGGCATCGGGAATAAAAGCTAAATGTAGAGTGCTATTTGGCTACCCTACAAGTAGCATTAAACGTAAGTAAGTTATTGTGGTTTTTTACTTCTTGGGGCACCTAATAAAATGCAAGTATGGCAAATGCAGACAGATAAAAATGCACTAATACCCAATGCACCGCCATAGCCGTCAAGTTTTGGTACAAGATGCTCAAATAAGATTGAAAACAAAATAGATGAGCTTGCTACAGTATAAATACCAAATCGATGTGGGGCGCTCATACCTATAAATGTACCGCCAAAAAATACAATTGCGTATAAATCGGGGTTCAAATTTAAAGCGCTAAAAATTAAATAAGCAATAATAGAAAGTGAAGACGACGCTCTAACCCCGTCAAAGCGACTATGCTTAGCTAAATAAAATGTTAAAAAAGCCCCAAGCAGTACAAGTAATGGATATTCAATACTCATAATACTATTCCTCTGGCTAATACAAAAAGTGCCACACTTGCAAAGGCAACACTACCAAGCTTGCCACCAAAACCTGTAAACATATTCATAGTAAGCACATACAAACTTGAGCCAATAAGCGAAATAATAGCAATTTCCCAGTAACTGGTAATTAAATGAGTTGAACACATACCTGCAAAGCTACCAGCATAAATTGCAGCATACGGATGGTTTTTATAATGTGCAGGAAAAGGAATAAACGAGCCAATAAGTCCCGTTAGCGCAGCAGAAATCACTAAAGGTAATGCAAAAGTAGTGTGCATAGCAAAGCAAGCTACAAAGCCTAAAAAGAAAGTGATGAATTTTAAAAATAAGAATTTAATCATAGCGGCGCATTTTAAACTAATCCTTTTGCGCTTTCTAATACTCTCTAACAAATAAATGTTATAAGTAATTACAAACTTTAAAAGCGTATTTTTTAAACGGCTTTTAGGTATTAAATATGCTTAATAGTGCCGCTGTTAATGTTCTATAAATCACAAGTTATGTATAATGGCGATAATTTAATGTATTAAAGTGTTAACCAAGGGTTATTTATGTCTAACTGTTTGCATCTGGCTATTCCGGCTGGCGATTTAAAAGTGGCTAAAGCGTTTTATTGTGACGTACTAGGCTGTAAAACGGGTAACAGTGAAGAAGGTCGCTGGGTAGATATAGATTTTTGGGGTAATGAACTTACCTTGCACCAAAGTGTTGAGCGCCTACCAACAGTTCGCCATGATGTAGACATGGGAGCTGTGGCAGTACCTCACTTTGGGATTCACTTATCTGAAGATGAATTTAACGGGTTAAAAACACGTATTGAAGATGCGGGTATTGAATACCTAGATAAACCATATCGCCGTTTTATTGGTGATGAGTTTGAGCAAGAAACGTTTTTTATTGAAGATCCAAATGGCAATGTGCTTGAAATGAAAACCATGGTAAATCCAGAGGTTTTATTTAAAAAAGTATAAATGCTGTTGTTTAAGTTAAGCTAAAAAACCACTTTAATAAGTGGTTTTTTTATAACTATTAATCAGTGTTTTGATAAATTAGTTAATATTTACAGGTAAAAAAATTACGCTACATACATGATTTTTATTCACTCTACAATGTAGGTATAGACACGTAGACTTAATTTCAACTCTCATACTTTATTGTTATTTATGCTGCTTAAACTCATAATTGCACCTTTGCTTATTTTACTAATAACATTCGCCCAAAAACGCTTTGGTAGTTTTGTTAGCGGCATAATACCTGGCTTGCCTATTACCTCTGGGCCTATTTCTTATTTTATAGCATTAGAGCAAGGTAAATTATTTGCAGCTAACTCAGCGGTGGCCTCTCTTTATGGTATGAGCGGTATAGGCTTATTTTGTTTTAGTTACTTGGTTGTATCACGAAGGTTTGGAATGCTTAAATCGCTTTTTACAGCGTTGAGTATTTGGTGTGTATTTAGCGTTATTACTTTATTTTTACCAGTGAATATTATTGTGGCGAGTGTGGTTTCGCTTTGTATTTTACTCGGTTTAACTATTATCTCTACAAAGCTAAATATATCAGTTGATGCAAAACCATTAAATGCCCGCTGGGAGCTTCCGGTAAAAATGATATTAGTGACGAGCTTTATCGTGCTTGTTACGTTTATATCGCAGCATATAGGGTCTGCATGGAGCGGGTTAATATCTACCTTTCCGGTTATTTTGGCGGTAATGGGCAGTGTTGCCCATTTTAGTGACAAACAAGCCTCAACGTTTAAAATTCTTAATGGCGGTATTATTGGTTCATTAGGTGGATGTGTATTTTTTGCGGTGATTGCGTTTATGTTAAAACATAACTTTATGATTTGGCAGGTGTACGCAACAGCTGCCATTTTCTCAACGTTATTTACTATTATTTTTAGCCAATTTATTAATCGCCAATTTACCAAGCAAGTTATGCTAAACACCAAAAAAGCAGTGCTTAAGATTGACTCGCTCGGTTAACTTACATATCTAAAGCCATTACCTAGTTATGTAGTTGAATTAACATTTCACTGGGGGTTTTATTAAAGTGGCGTTTAAATTCGCGGCTAAATTGCGATGGGCTGATATAGCCAACCTTTAATGCAGCTTCGTTGGCTTTGCTTCCACTACTGGTTATAAGCTCTTTAGCTTTAGCTAAGCGTACTTTTTTTAAATACTGCAAAGGTGACTCAAATGTTACTTGCCTAAAAGCACGATGGAACGACGATACGCTCATGTTTACATCTTCAGCCAACCCCTCAACTGTAATTTGATTGGCATAACTACTGTGCATAGTTGAGAGCGTACGGGCGATACGCGCATAATGCCCATCATGCATAGCAAGCCCTATTAAAGTATGTCCTTGTGGACCACAAAGTACACGATATACCAATTCTTTTACTATATCTTCGCCAAAAACGTCAGCCTCAATGGGGTTATTAAGCACGCTAAGTAAACGGTGGGTTACTTGCTCCATTGCGCCATCTATTTTAGCCGATTGAACGCCACTCATTTGCCCAGTGGTGAATGGCTTATGTGTACCAATTTGGTTTACTAATTTATGTAACATTACCGGGTTTATATCTATAACAATACCCATAACAGGCTGGTTGTTATCGGTAAAAGCTTCGCATTCAAGTGGCACTGGCACACCTAAAACAAGGTAGTCGCCTTCACCATACTTTATTTGATGATCAGGGAAATGAATTATCTTATGTCCTTGCCCAACAATAATAATACCTGAGTTATATATAAGTGGCTGGCGCGGCGAGCTTTTACTTGCACGATGAAAATACACACCTGGAATAATGGTTTCCATGTTGCCTTCAAAGTTAAGTAAATTATTGTGCTCTGCAAATTTTTGCATCATGTTGGCTATTGAGGACATTAAAACTTCTACTATCGTACGAATTTTGCGTAAAATATCAATCTTGACAGTTTTAGGCAAGCTTTTGCGAGTTATTGGGCTTTTTTTATGTTTATTTTGCCACTAATATGCACTCATTGAAGTTTAGCTTAGTTAGTAACTAAGCATTATATTTAGTATTTAACCGTCACCTAGGAGCAAAATAATGAAATTTAGCTACGTAAACCCAACACTTATCCAGTTCGGCCAAGAACAAATTGCCTCACTAACTGATTTGATCGCAAAGGATCAAAAAGTACTTGTAGTGTACGGCGGCGGTTCAATTAAAAAGAACGGCGTGTACGACCAAGTTGCAGCAGCACTTGAAGGCTTTGACTGGGTTGAATTTTCGGGTGTAGGCGCTAACCCAACTATAGAAGTACTAGACCAAGCAGTAAAAATTTGTAAAGAACAAGGTATCGACTTTGTACTAGGTGTAGGCGGCGGTTCAGTAATCGACGGCGTTAAATACATTGCAGCATCTGCAGTTTATGATGGAGAAGGTTGGGACATTCCTACTGGTAAGCACACTATTACTAGCGCATTACCAATTGGTGCAATATTAACATTGCCTGCAACGGGTTCAGAGTCTAACCAAAACTCAGTTGTGAGCAAAGAAGCAACAAAGCAAAAACTACCGTTTGCATCACCAGAAGTACTTCCTAAATTTGCGATTATGGACCCTGATGTAATGAAAACATTACCACAGCGCCAACTTGTGAATGGATTAGTAGATGCATGGGTACATACCTGTGAGCAGTACCTAACATTCCCTGAAACAGCATTGGTTCAAGAAGGTTACGCAGAGGCACTTTTAAGAACGCTTAAAACACTGGGCGATAACTTTGAAAACCAAGACGACGCATGGCGTGCAAACCTTATGTGGGCAGCTAACCAAGCACTTAATGGTTTAATTGGTTCTGGTGTATCGCAAGATTGGGCAACACACATGATTGGCCACGAGCTTACAGCTGCTTACGGCGTTGATCATGCTCGTTCACTTGCTATTGTTCAGCCTTCTTTACTACGCAACCAATTTGCAGTTAAAAAAGCAAAACTAGAGCAAATGGGTAAAAACGTATTTGGTCTTGAGCAATCTGACGATTTAGCTGAGAAAACAATTTTAGCAATCGAAGCGTTTTACCACAGCCTTGACGTAGCGACCCAGCTTACTGAGCATGGCGATGATAAAGCCGCTGCTATTGACAATATTATTGGCAAACTTGAAGCACACGGCATGCTAGCACTTGGTGAAAACCAAGCTATTACGCTTAAAGAAAGCCGCGAAATTTTAGAGCAAGCAGTTGCTTAATTTTCAAAGATAAGCGCTTACTTAAATATACTAAGTTTTAGCGTTAATAAAAAACCGTCAACCTTTAGGTTGGCGGTTTTTTTATGGTTTATTATAAATACTGCGTTGCTAATTAACCAATAAAGTCTGTATTAATGTTTTTGAATGATGATAGTAAACTGTGCTCAACGGTTAGGAAAAATCTAACGATTAAATAAATTAAAACAGGACTAAACTCATGAAATTACTAAACACATTACTTAGCTCAAAAGCAGGCGTAGCAGCATTAATTTTACGAGTACCAGTTGGCCTTATTTTAGCGGCGCATGGTGCACAAAAACTATTTGCTTGGTTTGGCGGTTACGGGCTTGAAGGTACAGGCCAATGGATGGCGAGTATTGGTTTAGAGCCTGGCTATTGGTTAGCAATGATGGCAGGTAGCGCTGAGTTTTTTGGTGGCATTGCATTAGCAATTGGTTTGTTAACTCGCCCAGCTGCTGTAGTTGCCGGCTTTACTATGATGATTGCTATTTTTAGCGTACATATTAGTAATGGCTTATTTATGGCAAACAATGGCTATGAATACGCATTAACGTTACTTGTAGTAACTGTAGTTTTAGCAATTCAAGGAGCGGGAAGCTTTTCGCTTGATAACGTATTAGCTAAAAAACTCGCTAAAAAATAGAGTTTTTTAATTAGAAAAATAGCGGCTAATTTGGCCGCTACTTTTGTAGGTTAACTACTAAATTATTTAGCTGAAAAAGTTAAAGAATAACTGTACTGCTTTTGCTCAAGTAAATACTCTTTATGAGTACTTGGGCTCCACGAATCATCGCCACCTACACCCATATGTTGATGATCAATGTGTACATGTACGCAATCATCAGCAATTAGTTCGTTAGTGTGTTTTGCTTGCGTTAGCGTACTTTGCGAATACTCGCTGGCTGCAAACAAAAACGCGCCAGTTACGGTTAAGTTATTAATACTCAGCAATTGGCAATCGCTACGCAGGCCATTATCAGTTGGGAATATATACGGTGTATGTAGCTCATTTAAGCACAAACTGTAATAACCTAAACGTGCGGCGGCTTTGCGATCTGGGTAGTTTTCAAAAGGCCCTAAACCTAGCCAGTTTACTTTTGTATCGCTTTGCTTGTTAAGTGTTGTGCTTAGCCCTATACGCGGCATTGGTGGCAGAGTATCGTTTAAGTGCACGTCAATATTTAAGCTAATATTGCCGGTATTATTTAGTGTATATAGCCACTGTGTTTGAGCCTGTAGCACGCCATTAAACTCGTAATTAAATACACAAGTAATACGTACATCAACGCTTGATTGCACTGCGTGAATTGAGCTGCATGTGCGCTGCCATTGCCCTATACCTGCACGCAACCAACGAGCCTCCCATGCATTGGGGTCTAGATTGTCTACTTCGCTTACACCAATGTCGTTATCAAGTGGGGCACGATAAAAGTTATCAACCAGTGGACTACTAATAACCTGAGTATCGTTTTGTAACCACTGCTCTATAAGCCCTGATTGCTTGCTAAAAATAAGTTTAAACTTATCGTTTTCAATACTTAGTTGAGAGTCGGTTTCGCTAACACTTATAGCGTTTTGCTCAGATGATGATGCAAATGACTTACTGCTTAAATTGTTACTATTTATAAGCTTAAACTGCTCTGAATCCATAACGTGATTAGCGTTTGCAAAGTGTGAGTCGTTAACTAATGCTACATCTAAATTAAGGTAATATTGCTCACCTTGCTCAAACGCTGTTTTAGTTTTAATAGTTAACGTGTGCGTACTTTGCGGAGCAATATTAAGTACATGCTCGCCTTGCTCAACACAGATGCCATTTTGCATTAGTTGCCAAACCAGTTTTTCGTTATCGGTGTGTCTAAATACGTAATCGCTAAATACATCAATGGTATATTGGTTTTGATTTAGCTCACGCAATGTAAATTGTAAATGTTGCTGGCTGTACTTAGCCTCAAACAGGCTAGGGTGCGGCGTGCGGTCTGGGAACAATAACCCGTTTATACAAAATTGACGGTCATTTAGTTCATCACCAAAGTCGCCGCCGTAAGCCCAATAATGCTTGCCGTTTTCGTCTGTTTTAGATAAACCTTGGTCTACCCAATCCCAAATAAAGCCGCCTTGTAGGCGTGGGTATTCTCTAAATGCTTGCCAGTAATCGTCAAAGCTACCTAGGCTGTTACCCATTGCATGGGCGTATTCACATAAAATAAGCGGGCGAGTTTCACCTGGTAGGCTTAGCCACTTTTTAATAGAGTATTTAGGTACCGCATCGTCTTTAATATCGGTATCTACACGGGCGTACATTGGGCAAATAATGTCGGTAGCCGTTGTGTTTGCGCCGCCGCCTTCGTATTGCACTGGGCGAGAGGGGTCAAAGCTTTTTGACCAGCCGTACATCGCATCATGATTTGCGCCGTGTCCGCATTCGTTTCCTAGTGACCAAATAATAATTGAGGCGTGGTTTTTATCGCGCTCAACCATTTGTGTATAACGCGACATAAATGCACCAGCCCACTGCGGATCGCTAGCTAAACGCCCCATAGGAAACATGCCGTGGGTTTCTATGTTGGCTTCATCTACTACGTATAAACCTAGTTCGTCACATAACTCGTAAAAGCGTGGATGGTTAGGGTAGTGAGCAGTACGCACGGCGTTAAAGTTATTTTGCTTCATCAGCTTAATATCTTCAATCATATCGGCGGTAGTAACTGTATGGCCGTTTTCTGGGTGGTGTTCGTGGCGGTTAACACCGCGAATAAGTAGCGGTTTGCCGTTTAAGCAAAGCTGCCCGTTAAGCATTTCTACTTTTCTAAAGCCAATGTTATAAGCTTCAACGTCGATGGTATTGCCTTGATCATCAAGCAGACTTACAACGCAGCGGTATAAGTACGGGGTTTCGGCGGTCCATTTTTTAGGGCTTTGTATATCAATTGTTTGAAATACAACATCGCTCCAGCCACCTTTTTCATCAACACGTTTATTGTTAGTATTTTGAATCTGCGGCTCACATAATGCCTGTTCGCCATCAAAAACTTGCACTGCTATTTGATAGTTATTTGGCGCATTAATCGCCGTTTTTATATGTAGCGTTGCATCGCGATAGCAAGCGTCTAAATCGGGGGTTATAAACACATCACGTATTTGGTTTTGTGGTTTTGTAAGTAAGTTAACATCGCGAAAAATACCGCTTAGCCACCACATGTCCTGATCTTCTAAATAACTGCCATCGCTCCAACGAATAACCATAACGGCAATACGGTTAGTGCCTGCAACTAACAGTTCGCTTAAATCAAACTCGCTCGGTAAACGGCTATCTTGTGAATAACCCACCCACTGTCCGTTACACCACAGGTGAAACGCCGAGTTAACGCCTTCAAAAATAATATGATTACGCTGAGTTAGCTGACTTTCGCTTATATTAAATTCAGTGCGGTAACAGCCTGTAGGGTTATCGCTTGGTACAAAAGGCGGGTTAACTGCAAATGGGTACTTAACATTACAGTAAATAGGTTTATCAAAGCCGTGTAATTGCCAGTTAGAAGGCACTGTAATACTTTGCCAGTTGCTGTTTAGTGTTTCACTTAGCAATGACTCATCAACCGCTTCGGGTTTATCAAATAATTTAAAGTCCCATTGCCCATTTAAACACTGTTTTTGTGGCTGTGTATTGGTGCGAGCATGTTCAACGCTTTTAAAACCATTGAGTGGGCTGTGCGCTTTTACTTGATTAACTTGTACTGAAATTGGGTTTTCCCAATCGCGGCGATTAATTATGTGTTGTAGTGAGTTCATTAGTGTCCTATTGCATGTATGGCAATTATAGTGGCTTAAATATAGCTAAAATAATGCGTTGAGGTTATGCTTAAAGCTCTCTTTTATTTATCCAAAACTATCATTTTAAATTATGCGTAACACTATTGTAGATGTACTCGATATTGGCCCAGAGTGTACAGAACGGTTTATTGATTTAACCACGCTTTCGCAAATGGCAAACCTTGAAATAGAGCTGGCAGGTTGCTCTAATTTATTGGGTGACTATTGTGTTGCACGTACTAACTCGCTTGAACACACTCTTTTTTATACTTTGGGTGGTCAGGGCACGCTTAAAACCGTAAATAACGAATATGCACTGGCTGAAAATAGCTTAGCTATATTGCCTGCACGGCAAAGTTTTGAAGTTAAAATAGCAAGCGAGAAGTGGGATGTAATTTGGCTGAATCTTGCAAACACTAAACGCTGGCAACATTTAAATTTAGCGCAGGCTAAGGTATTAACTAATCAGCAATTAGCGCCATTACATTTAGCTATGGAGCTTTTATATAGCGAAAGTAACGCTACTTTGCGCGAAGGAGTTATGCCTATTTTAAGTCATTATTTAAACATTACGTTGCAAAGCGAGCCGCAAATAGGCGGGCACAACAGATTAACCAGCTTGTTTTTAGAGGTAGAAGAGCGCTTACAGTTTGATTGGACTATAGAGGTCATGTGCGAGCACGTGCATTACTCAGCACCGCATTTACATAGGTTATGCCAAGCGCAATTTGGTAAAAGCCCAATGCAGCAGCTTATTTATTTACGTATTAAACGGGCCAAAAACTTGCTTTTAAATACCCGCTGGCCTGTTGCCCATATTGCCGCTTATGTGGGGTATCCTAATATATTTAATTTTTCAAAACGGTTTAAAAAATCAGTGGGCGTGTCACCCACTGAGTTTAGAAAAATGAGTGTTTAAAAAATAGCTTTGTATAAAAAGCCTGCACCAATAGCCATAGTAATAATGACAAACAAAAAAGCTGCTATCATTTGGTTTTTAAAAATAGATTTAAGCAAAATAACTTCTGTTAAGCTTGCGCCCGCGCTGCCAATTATTAATGCCATTACCGAGCCAAGCGCCATGCCTTTTTTAACCAATGCGGCACTTAGCGGAATAACGGCTTCGGCTCTAATATAAAGTGGAATACCAATAATGGCTGCAATAGGAATGGCGTACCACATACCATCGCCCGCATATTTAGCAATTAGCTCGGTAGGAATAAAGCCATAAATAAACGAGCCTATTGCTACCCCTAGCATTAAGTACGGGAACACCTGTTTAAAATCTTTAAAGGTGGCGCGCCACACTTTAATCCAGCGGTTTGGCTGTGTTTTTTTAGGCTCTAATGCCTTAGGTTCGCTACAGCTCGACTCTGCGCAGCTACTAACGGCCTTAATGCTGTAAGCTTCTGGCTTTACGTACCTTTCAAAGCCTAGTTTTTCAAGGGTATAACCCGCTATAACCGATACCACCAGAGCCACTAAAAAGTAAAATAAAGCGACTTGCCAGCCAAAGGTAATCACAAATAACCCAATGATGACAGGGTTGAGTAGTGGGCTGCCAAATAAAAACACCATCATTGGGCCAAAGCCCGCTCTAGCTATCAGTAATCCCTTTAAAAATGGAATAGTTGAGCACGAACAAAATGGCGTTATGGCACCTAATAAAGCGGCGACAACGTAACCCTTACCATTTTTTGAACTTAAAATTGATTGGATTTTTTCAGGCGTTATAAATAGCTGTAAAACACCTACTAAATAACTAATAACAATAAATAAAATAGTTAATTCTGTGGCTAAAAAGACAAACATGCCTAACGCCTCTTTTGCCATTGCTAGCATTTCATTACTCATTACACACTCCAAAGTACAGATTGATAACTTAATCCATTAAATTATATTTCGAATTTAATGGAATTATATTCTTCATAATAAAAACGTCAATACTTTATTTCTAGAAATGCAGAAGTACTTTTAGTAAATGAAAGGTGTAGCTAATAAAGCTTTATTTAAAGCAGTAACTTGATATTATTTCCAATAACTTAGAAATTACGAGGTTGTAATGGAAATTACAGACGTTGCAAAAGCATTGAAAGAATTAGGTCATCCAACACGCTTAACGATATACAAACGTGTAGTTAAAGCAGGTCACTCTGGTATTAGCGTAGGAAGTATTCAAGAAGAACTAAATATGGCAGGCTCAACACTCTCGCATCATATATCGGGTTTAGTATCTGCAGGGCTAATTAGCCAGCGACGCGAAGGTCGAACACTATATTGCGTAGCGACGTATCAGCGCTTAGATGATGTACTCGCATTTTTGCAAAGCGAATGCTGTATTGATGAACAGAAAAGTTAGCTTTTTAGCTTTTTTATTATATTGCAATTATTAATGCTGTGCTCACTACAGCCATCAAGTAAGTTTGATAGTGAACGTTCGAGTTTTTTTAGCTCTTTTTGTGCGGCACGTACTTTTATTAACTGCTTTTCAATAATACCGTCAACTTCAATACATGACTCATCGCCTTGATTTTGTGCAGCAATTATCACTTTAATATCATCAATCGGTATTTGTAAGTCTCGACAACGGCGAATAAACACAAGTCGTTCAACATCATCTTGAAGGTAAATTCTGTAACCATTATTTGCGCGCTGCGCTGGTGGTGTAAGACCAATTTGCTCGTAATAACGAATTGTTTTTTCGTTTAAATTTACTAATTGCGAAAGTTGTTTAATTTGCATATTGACCTTCCAGTGACTAGAAGGTTTATTATGCTGTTTGTTCCCTTTATGTTCAAGTAACTTGAGGAACTCCTTTTTTGAATTTTGTAGGTAGGTAATGCGCTCAAACCGTTTTTTAATAGTGATATTATTAGTGCTTGTACACAGCTTTATTAGCTGTGATGGCGCTGCGTATCATTTGCAAGAAGACGTTGATCACGTAACCAGTTCGTTATCGCAAGGCGACTCCACAGCCGATGATAACCAAAGCGATAAAACATCAACTACCGAAATTCATGCCCACCAACATTGCCATTGTGGCTACAACAGTACCTCTAGCCATTCAATAAGCCCAGAGCAAAGTAAAGCAACTTCGCCTGCTTGCTATAACGGGTTAAATTACCCGCCAGATGTACCGCCACCCAATTCACTTAGTTAGTTTTTAATTTAATTTTAAATACTTTGTAAAAAGCTGCCTGCGCTTGTGCGCTATTAGGCTAGTTATTTACATATTTAGGTTGCTTGATCGCGCTTGTTTTTAAAATAGGCGTAGTGATTAAGTTAACTCTGTTTGTTAAAAAACGGACACGCTATATGAATAAAAAACCAATTATGCTGGTGGCGCTAATGTGCGCGCTATCTGCTTTTAGTACTTTGGCGAATGTTAAAACATTAACCCTTAAGCAGGCACTGAGTAATACCGAACAACAAAACCCGGTATTAAAACGCTACCCTTATCATCAAAAAATATTGAGTGCGCTTAAATCTCAAGCTGCTCTTTCGCCTAATCCTGTATTGAATGTTGAAGCTGAAAACTTACTGGGTACAAACAAGGCGCGTGGCATTCAAGGCGCTGAAATAACGCTTGGGCTTAGCCAATTAATAGAGCTGGGCGATAAGCGCCAAAGCCGTATTAATTACGCAACCGCCAATATAAAAGCCCAAGCAATACAGTATCAAAATACCCGTTTAGCGTTATTGGCAACCACTGCTGAGCGATACTACCAAGGGCTTAAATTTCAAACATTATTAAGTTTAAACAACGAGCGTAAACAGGTCGTAACCCAAGCACTTAAAGCGATTGAACAAAGAGCTAATGCGGGTGCTGCGTCGCAAGCCGATGTAACGCGCATGCGTTATGCACTTAGCCAAGTAGAGCTTGATAAAGCCATGCTTAATAGTGAATTTGAGCGAGCCAGTTTATCGCTTAACGAGCTGTGGAGTGAGGAGCAACCCTACGATACTTTTGCTGGCAATATTAATGCAATTACTGCGCTTAAATCAGCGCAAGCACTTTTAGATGCGGTTAACCAAGCCCCTGAATTTGCATTATTACAGCAGCAATATTTACAGCAAACAGCTAACTTAACACTGCAAAAAGCAAACGGACAAACCGATATTAATGTAGGGGGAGGCGTGCGCTATAACCAACAAAGCGACTCCAGCTCATTAGTGTTTTCGTTTTCTATGCCACTGCAATTAAGTAATTCAAATAGCGGAAATATTGCAGCTGCAAATAGTCAGCTCATGCTTTTAAATGAGCAGCAAGGGCAATTGCGCATCCAACTACGCCAGCAAGTACGTACTTTGTACGCTTATTATCAAGGTCGAGCTAATCAGGCGAAGCTATTATCTGATCAAATTATTCCTCAGGCACAAACATTGATCGAGCAAAGCTTAAAAAGTTATCAACGCGGACAAATTTCGGTGTTGCAATTGCTTGATGCTCAACAAGCACTTTTTGATTCTAAACGCACACTTATTACAACTCACGCAGAGCTGTACCAAGTGCTACTTACTCTTGAGCGTTTAACAGGCCAATCTTTAATTGAGACTCATCAATCATGAATAAAAATATAATCGCATTACTAGTATCACTTTCGTTTGCCAGCAGCTTTGTAAGCACAGATGTATTTGCCTCTGCTGAGCATGGCGAGTCAGGTCATAAAGAAACAGAACAACACGAGCAAAAGCAAGGTCCACACGGCGGCTTTTTATTAACTGACCATAAATTAACACTTGAGCTTAAATTGCAAGAATTTGCAGGTAATGTTGAGCTACGTGTATACGGCTATAAACAAAATAAGCCAATTAATATAAACGACTTAAACATAACAATGAGTTTAAAACGTTTAGTTGAAGGGTCGCAAAATATACAGTTTACAGCTGAGGGCGACTACCTTGTGAGTACGCAATCAATTAACGAACCGCATTCGTTTGCACTTGCCGTTACTGCTAATTATAAAGGCGAGAGCATTAGCTATGAGTACGATCAACACGAAGGGCAAACCACGCTAACAGAGCGAGCTATTGAGCGCGCAGGTATTAAAACCGAGATAGCGCAAAGTGGTGAAGTGGATATTACCGATACGCTTTTTGGCGTTATTGCACCAACGCAGCACGGCACGGTAGAAGTAATGGCGCCGTATACAGGATTGATCAGCGATATTTTTGTAAGCATTGGTCAAAACGTTAAAAAAGGCGAAGTACTTGCCAGCGTAACCAACCGTGAAACACTGCAAAATTACCCCATTAAAAGTCCAATTAGCGGTGTTGTAACCGAGCAATACTTAAAGCGTGGCGAGCTTGCAAGCACCAGCGCACTGATGCAGGTAGTTAACCTTGATAAAGTATGGGTTGAGTTATCGGCTTTTCCTGAAAACATTGAAAAACTAGCCATTGGTCAAAGCGCTAAAGTGTACGACCTACATCACCATTTAAATACGCAAGGCAAAGTGTTTTTTATAGCTCCAATGATGACTGGCGGGCACATAGCGCGTGCCCGTATAGAGCTTAATAACCCAGACGGGCATTGGCGCCCAGGCATGCATATAAATAGCGATGTAAGTGTGGCTAAAATAAATGCCAGCGTGCGTGTAAAGCCACAAGCAATTCAAGAATTTAACGGTCAACCCAGTGTGTTTGTTCGTAAAAATAATGTATTTGAAGTGCGCCCCGTTACCTTAGGTGCAAAAAATAGCGAGTGGGTAGAAGTACTTACAGGCTTAAACGCAGGTAGCGAATACGTAACAGACAATAGTTATGTCATTAAAGCTGATATTTTAAAAAGCGGCGCAAGCCACGCTCACTAGGAGGCACCATGATTAATTGGATAGTTTCTTTTGCGGTTAAACGCCGCATGCTGGTGCTTGCGCTTACATTTTTATTTGCTGGATTTGGTGTATACAACATTCAAAATTTAGCGGTAGACGCAGTACCCGATATAACCAACGTACAAGTGCAAATTAATACCAAAGCGCAGGGTTTTACGCCATTAGAGGTAGAGCAACGCATTACTTATTTGGTAGAAACCGCCATGGCGGGCATACCTAAGCTTGATTACACCCGTTCGCTTTCGCGTTATGGGCTTTCGCAAGTAACGGTTATTTTTAATGAAGGCACCGATATTTATTGGGCGCGTCAGCAAATTGGTGAGCGTATTCAAAGTATTCGCTCCGACTTACCTAATAACGTAGAGCCAAACTTGGGTCCTATTGCCAGTGGTTTAGGCGAAATATTTACTTATAGTGTGCACGCCGCGCCTAATGCGTTAAAAGAAGATGGCACTGCTTACAACGCCGAAGACTTACGCACTTTGCAAGATTGGGTTATTCGTCCGCAGCTTTTAAAAGTAAAAGGCGTTACCGAAATAAACAGCCAAGGTGGTTTTGAGCGCCAATACCAAGTAGCGCCAGTGCCCGAAAAACTCATTGCCTATAAGCTTACTATTAGCGATGTAATTAGTGCACTTGAGGTTAATAACAGTAACCGAGGCGCAGGTTATATTGAGCGCTTTGACGGGCAATATTTAGTACGCTCGCCTGGGCAGCTTAAAACGCTAGAAGACATAGCCAATACCGTTATAGCTAAGCGCGACGATGCACCTGTACGCATTAAAGATGTGGCTAACGTGCTTTTAGGCAAAGAGCTTAGAACCGGCGCGGCCACTTATAACGGCGAAGAAACCGTGCTCGGCACCGCCATGATGCTAATTGGCGAAAACAGCCGCGTAGTGGCAAAAGCTATGGCTGATAAGTTAATTGATGTGCAAAAAAGCTTACCCGCTGGCGTTATTGTTGAGGCAGTTTACGACCGTACTACTCTTGTTGATAAAACCATAGCAACCGTGCAAACCAACTTATTTGAAGGTGCCATTTTAGTGATAGTAATTTTGCTATTACTGCTGGGTAATGTAACGGGCGCGCTTATTACGGCAATGGTTATTCCGTTGAGTATGTTGTTTGCCGTTACAGGTATGGTAGGTAATCGCGTATCGGGTAACCTAATGAGCCTAGGCGCAATCGACTTTGGTTTAATTGTTGATGGTGCTGTAATTGTAGTTGAAAACTGCCTGCGCCAACTCGGTGTAGCTCAGCATAAACATGGCAGGCTACTTACTTTAAACGAGCGTTTAAATGTAGTGACCGCAGCCACCAAAGAAGTATTTACACCGGCTGTGTTTGGCATTGTTATTATTATGCTGGTTTACTTACCTTTATTTGCACTAAGCGGCGTTGAAGGCAAAATGTTTCAGCCAATGGCATTTACTGTAGTTGCGGCGTTAATTGGCGCGCTTATATTTGGCGTTACCTTTGTACCTGCTGCTATTGCAGTGTTTGTTCGCGGTAAGGTTGATGAAACCGAAAATGCAGTCATGCGCGGCGTTAAAAAAGTGTATAAGCCATTACTTGGTATATCGCTTAAATTACCGTGGTTGATGGTGGGTATTGCCACGGCATTAGTATTGGTGCTTGGTTTTAAAGTTAAAAACATGGGCGCAGAATTTTTACCGAAACTTGATGAAGGCGATATTGCCATGCACGCGCTGCGCATTACTGGCACCGGTATTGAGCAATCTGTGCAAATGCAAAAAGAGCTTGAGCAAGCCATATTAGATCAGCCTGAAGTTGCTAACGTATTTTCAAAAATTGGTACTGCCGATGTAGCAAGCGATCCTATGCCGCCCAATGTTGCCGATACTTTTTTAATACTCAAACCGCAAGATGAGTGGCCTAATCCAGCACTCACTAAAGCAGAGTTGGTTCAACAAATTCGTACCCGTGTTAACGATGTCCCTGGTAATAATTACGAATTTACACAACCAATAGAAATGCGCTTTAACGAGTTAATTGCTGGCGTGCGCGCCGATGTGGCACTGCGTATTTATGGTGACGACTTAAGCGTACTTAAAGAGTTTGGCGAAAAAGCCACAGGGCTAATGCGTAATATTGCAGGCGCTACCGATGTACGTTTGGAGCAAATGGAAGGATTGCCAACACTCTCGGTAACACCAATGCGCGACCATATGGCGTTATTGGGTTTAAGCGTAAACGATATTCAACAAACACTTGCCGCCGCTGTTGGTGGTGTGCAAACCGGACTAATTTACGAAGGCGATAAACGTTTTTCGTTATTAGTGCGCCTTGATAAACGTTGGTCTAGCGATGTATCAGCACTTGCTCGTTTGCCAGTTGCTTTACCTAAAGATAGTAACCCAGAACTTGCATTTGTACCGCTTGGCGAAGTAGCAACAATCAGCATTGAAAAAGGGCCTAATCAAATAAACCGCGAAAGTGGTAAGCGCAATGTAGTAGTAACTGCCAATGTAGAGGGGCGCGATTTAGCAAGCTTTGTAAGTGATGCGCAAGCGAGCATGAATGAATCACTTAACTTACCAAGTGGCTATTGGCTTGAATACGGAGGCACGTTTGAGCAGCTACAATCGGCAAGTAAGCGATTATCATTAGTTGTGCCGGTCACTTTATTGCTTATATTTGGCTTACTGTATAGCGCCTTTGGATCGCTTCGCGATTCATTGATTATATTTAGTGGTGTGCCACTGGCATTAACGGGTGGTGTGCTTGCGTTATTGCTGCGCGATATGCCGCTTTCAATATCAGCAGGTGTTGGCTTTATTGCCCTAAGTGGTGTAGCGGTATTAAACGGCGTAGTTATGCTGTCGTTTATAAAGCAGTTACGAAGCGATGGTTTAAGTTTGTTTGATGCAATTCACAGTGGTGCACTACAGCGCCTGCGCCCAGTACTGATGACAGCGCTGGTGGCAAGTTTAGGCTTTATACCTATGGCGCTTAATTCGGGAACAGGTTCTGAAATGCAAAAACCTCTCGCGACAGTAGTGGTTGGCGGGATTATTTCATCAACTCTACTGACACTATTAATATTGCCCGCGCTTTATAAGTTAGTACATTCTAAATTTACTAAAAAAGCAGAAGCTGAATTAGCTTAAATATTAGCTATTGATAATGTAATAAAAAAAGCAGCTGTACTTACAGCTGCTTTTTTATTTGGGTATTATTTAGCAAAAATACTACATTAATTATATTGAAACAGATTATCCCAACGCTCATCTAATATCGTTTTTGCGTGTTCTAAATTTATTGCGCTATACACATCACTAGTGCACGTTACCAAACGCATACGTACCAGCTTTTCAAGTGCGTCGCTAATTTCAAAATCAAGATCGCACTGGTATTTGCTTTTAAACCAATGCTCTATTTGTTCATCAAGCGTTTGGGCGGTTAAGCCGCTTTCTGATTTTAGTAAAAAGGTATACGCAAGCAGCGCTTCTTTTATGTCTTCTTCTTCGGCAGCGTCAATAAGCGTGTGAAAAACACCCGCGTTATTATCAAGGTTTTTAAAGTAGAGGTTATCGCTAAGCGCTTTCATAAATTTAATTTTACGGTTTTTAAACTTACTCCATTCTTTAAAAATAAAGCTGCCAAATACTCCCATGCCAATAGCAAAGGTAATAAAATGTTGTTGGGTCATTTCTACAGCTTCACTTCTAAAACCACCCCAAAAAGCAAACAGAGCAAGCAATAATACGATTGATGCGCCAAGTTTAGTTATAAGTACCACTGCACCGCCAACTAAAGCCGATGAGCCAATAATTGCTTTATCAATAGGGCGCATGCGTACTTCGCTATTAGGAAATAGCATTTCGAGATCGGCCTTTGGCACATTTTGAAACAGCTTTACTATGGTTGAGCTTGGCTCAAATCCCATTGGCGTTTTATTTTTAGCTTCAAAATAAGCGCTATCTTTAAAGCGAATAAACACGGCAACACGGTCGTAATTAGTAAAGTGCAGCGGCTTTTTACGCAAGCCCCAAAAGCTGGTAATAGTTTCAGTGAGTTGCGACTCGCCACGGCGATAAAATACCACTTCTTCAAAGTCGTCAAATTCAACTTCAAGGCGCACCTTAAATAATGACTCTTCATTTAATGCATCTTGTAAGTCTTCATTGGTGATCACTTCAAAATTAGCGGCATTAAGCACCTTAGCAAAATCTTTAGCAAACTCATGTTGGCACTGCGCTTTTTGATCCGCCGATACTGGCGCTAACGATCGCGTGTCACTGTTGGGATCAAAAGGGGCGTAGTTGTTTTTAAGTGACTCAAGTGTTGAGTGGTAATCGTAATGAATAAGGCTTGCTAGTAAATCGCAAAATTGTTTAAACGATGTTTTTTGTGTACTGCTTTTAAGCTCTTCGCTACACATATCAACAATATCTTGCTTTCTAAAGGGAATAAAACGCGCACTTTGCATAAATTAATAACTACTGTGATAGGGAATCTAACTGCATGGGCACATAATAAAATATTCTTATGGATATTACTAATTTGTTAATGCAGTAGGACCTGATAAATTTAGTACACTGTTTTCAGCGTGTATTAACCTAAATGTGTAATTATTGGCTTATTGAATACTCTTGTTCTTACTGATAAGTGAAAAGGATTTACTATGGCCATTCAAAAAAAGCTAAAAGAAAAAACGCGTAATTTTATTGACTCTAAGCATATGCTTAGCGGTATTACAGTGGCGTCGTTTTTAGAGTCAACCATAGTTCCTATTCCACTTGAAGCAGTGCTTGTGCCTCTTATGCAGGCTCGTCGAGAAAAGCTATGGCTTATAGCATTAATGGCGACCTTGGGCTGCATAGTGGGCGCATTGTTTGGTTATGCGTTGGGTTATTATTTATTTGATGCGGTTGGCGATTGGATTATTAATACGTTTTCGAGCCCTGAGCAATTTGAAAACGTTAAACAGCAAATGCAAGATCAAGGTTTTTGGTTTGTAATAACACTAGGCATAGTGCCTATTCCGTTTCAAATAGCGATGCTTGCTGCAGGCGCGACTAAGTACTCTATTTGGCTATTTTTATTGGCCTCAGGTATTGCGCGTTCTATTCGTTACTTTGGTTTGGCTATTATTGTTTATTATGCAGGTAATGAAGCTGAGCGAATCATTAGTAAACACAAAACTAAGGCAATGGTTTTAATAACGTTACTTGTGTTAGGAGTTTGGGGATTAAGCTTGGTGATTTAAGCTCATTATTAAAGGTTATTAACCACCTTATTCTAATAAGCCTTTTTGGTAATGTGCTATAGTTTTTTAATATAGTATCGAAAAGCTTAGGGTTAATATGATTGAAACTGTAAAACTCACTATCAGGCTTTCTAATTTTTTTAAAATGAGCTGGAAAAATAAAACTGTAAGCCTATTTTTATTAGCTTATATTGTTATTTTTTCAGCCTACTCCCTAACTAACTTTCCTCCCTTACAAGTTCAAAATAATGTTTACGGTTTTACAACTGATTTTATTAATTTAATTGTTCTTATTTTTTTATTTTGGATGGTTCAGTGCTCCAAACTTTCAAAGCTTGCATATACATTTTCGACTCTCGGATTAATGCTCTGGTCCATGGGTAATACAGCTGATTTAATCGATGAGATAGTGATACAGCCTTACTGGGTAAGTATTTATTTTGAAGATTTATGCAGAACCAGCGGCATGCTTTTAACTTCCTATGGTTTATTTAAAACGATGCGCTTTATACAAAGTATTAATAATCGATTAGCGCGTGAGCTAATTATTGATGATTTAACCAAGGTACATAACAGACGTTATTTTTATCAGCACGCTAAAGATGCTCAGCACTCACCTTACGTTATTTTAATTGTAGATATAGACCACTTTAAAGCAATTAATGATGAATTTGGTCATGATGTTGGTGATGTAGTGCTTAAAGAACTAGCAACTAAATACGACAATGCTTTTACGCACCAAAACAAATTTGCTCGCCTCGGTGGTGAAGAATTTGGTGGATACTTGCCTACAAATAATATGACGCAAGCATGTGATTTTTCGCAGCAATTAATTGATCTTGCGCACACCATAAATGTTCAAAATTCTCGCCACTTAACAGTAAGTATAGGTGTTGCAATGCAAACGCCTAATGAGCCTTTAGATAAAGTAATGAAGCGCGCTGATCAAGCTTTATATTTAGCTAAGAAGAGTGGCCGAGATCGTTTTGAAATTGCCCCGTAAGCGTTTTTAATTATATAAAAACACGTCCTTATTGTTTGCACATTTACTACACTTTTTAACGTTTTCGTAAGGAAATGTCAGTGAGGGTAATGCTTTGTAAATCATGAAATTAAAATAGAATGTTTGGGTCATAATGGGGATATTAATAATAAGGAATAACCTTAATGACCAACTCCCTTTTAAAAGCTGCATTACCCTTAAGTCTAATTACTATTTTGTCGGGCTGCGGCTCTGATGATAGCTCAAGCTCTACAGGTTACATCCAATTGTATAACGGCTCTTACAATAGCCCATACACACGTTTGTTTGTTGAAGAAACAGAGCGCTCAGGCGCTGATTTTGCCGATGTAACTACTCGCCATAACTACAGCACAGGCACTTATGATGTAAGTTTTGAATACCTAGATGCTAACGACAGCTATATAACAATTAGCGACCAAGAAATTTCTATTAAAGGTGACAAAACACAGTTAGTAGTAATGAGCGGCAACTTTGATGAGCCTACATTTACAGAGCTTAGCGTACCTATTACAAGCGATACGGGTGAGTTTAACTTAGGGTTTTACAATATTGCAGGGGAGGACACTAACTACGATATTTATTTAGCAACTGATGATGGCGTATTTGAAAGCGCGACACTTTTTTCATCGGCTCAATATTTAAGTGAGTTAGATCTGCAAAGCATTGATGAAGGCTATTACACTATTTACATAACAGAAGCGGGCAGCAGTGATGTTGTGTACGAGTCGTCATCTGTTTATTTATACGATGAAGCAAGTTATGTAGCAATGATCCGCCCAAGTTATGCTACAGAAGAAGGCGGTATTACGCTTGATGTAGTAACCGATAATAACTACGTTACTGAGCTTAAACATCAATCTGCACTGGGGCAATTACGCTTTATAAATACGGTCGATGACTACTCACCAGTGAGCTTTTCTGCTACACGCGGTACAACTGTAAACACAACAAATACAGTCGCTAGTGACTCTTATACCGATTATGTTGAACTTTCGCCCAATAGTTACAGCGTAGCGATGTACGACGAAGAAGGTACAAAACTAGCTGATAACTTTTTAATGACGCTAGAGCGTGAGCAAAGTGCGGTGGGTATTTTTTATAACGACGTTGATAACGGTTTACGTATGATGAGCGTTGAAGAAAACCTAACACCAAGTAGTTACAGCCATACGGTATCGGTTGTAAACCTAATTGAAAGCTACGCAGGGCAGTCGGTTTCAGATGTTGATGTGTACTTTACACTTAACGGCGAAACGGTAGACGACACCAGTAACGTAGTCGATGGCCTAGATAAGTATGACCAAGAAGAACAGGTTGTAGATAACGAAATTTACACGGTTTATGTTGTTTACGAAGATAATGGCCAGCAAATTGTGCTTATTCAGCAAAGCGATATGGACTTTACACAAGAGGGTAACTACATATTGATTTTAGAGCATGATGAAACAACAAGCTCAGGTTATAAAATGACCCTAGAGCGCACTATTACCGATAGTGTTGAATAAATCTAAACATATTAAGTAGCATAAAGCCTAAGCACTTTAAGTACTTAGGCTTTTTTATTGAACAAAATTTACCTACTCATTAATAATTAGGTACACTCAGGGCATAATAATTAATAAGAGTGTGCCATGGATGATTTAGTTGGGTTAGCCGTCATAGTAATACTGGTTGTAGTTGCCGGTGCTATTTGCGGCTTAATAGCGCTAGTGCAGTTAAATGGATTAAAACAAGAAGTTGCTGTTTTAAGGGCCAAAATAACACATCTACAAACACATAAATCGATATCGCAAAGTGAACCTCAAAGTGAAGCATCTACGGCTCAGGCAGCGCTTTCAAGATCAGAGCCAATTGCTCATAAAGCACAGCCAAACTTAACGCCCCAAAACTTGTCGCCACCTGTAATAAATCAGCTATCAGCGCCTCCTAAAAAAGCCAAACCAGCTGAAGCATCAGCCATAGAATTACTATTTAATAAATTACGCGCAGGGTTTGAAGAGAACTGGATGACCTGGATAGGCGCAATAGCGCTTGCGTTTGGGGGCATATTTTTAGCTAAATACAGCCTAGAAGCTGGATTATTATCGCCTGTAATGAGGTTGAGTTTAGGTGGCTTATTTGGGCTTGGCCTAATTGCAGCCGCAGCTTATTTACACCATAAACGCATTGTATTTGAAGGCTTTAATAATTACATACCCGCAGCGCTTGCAAGCGGCGGGTTTATTACCTGTTTTGCTTTAACGCTTTTAGCTTACAGTAGCTACGATATGCTTAGCCCTACCGTGGCATTTTTTGCGTTAGCTATTATAGCAATTAGCGCAAGTGCGATGGCACTTAGGTTAGGCCCATTATTAGCGGTATTAGGTATTATTGGCGCTTATAGTGTACCAATATGGGTTAGCACTGGCAGTGGTAACTTGTTTGCATTATTTATGTATGTTGGCTTTGTAAGTTTGTCGGCTGCGTTAGTTGCACATAAAGTACAGCGAGCTTGGTTGTGGTATTTATTATGGGCAGGGCATATTGGTTGGTATTTAGTTGGTTTTACATTACTTAAAATTAATACCGTTTGGTTAATGGGGGCATTTGCTTTACTTAGTATTATTGGGTTAATTGCTATACCGCGCTTAGGTCTAAAACTGAATGTTATTGAACATCGCCCGCACAGTTTAAAACGCTTAATTAAAGTGCTTCCAGATCATGCATTATTACTCGCCTTTATGGCGCCCTTAATATTTACCATGCTAATAAGTCACTTTGATATGCAGTGGCAAACAATCGGCGTGTTGTGTATTGTATTGGTGTTGTTTTTAGTCCTTAAAAATAGCCGTTGGGATATTTGGCAGGGTGTAGCGTTAGTTATTTCAACACTATTAGTGATAGGCGCTCAGCGCACGCATCTTTCGCCAAACCTATTTGATGACGCACTCTTTATATTCAAAAATGAGTATGGTTTGGGTTTATTTCTCGGATTGTTACTTACCGCTTTTGGGCTTTATTACGGTAAAAAACAGATTAAGCGTTTAGCGTTTCATATTACGGGGGCATTTAGTGTATTTGTAATGATAGCGACTTTATATACGCTTATTCCTAATTCCGCGTTAAGTACTGCATATCCACTTTGGGCCGTTGTATTGTTTGTAGTGGCGGCTATTTTAATAAAGCTCGCGCAGCATCCCGTGCAACATAATACAACGCTATTTCAGTGTTTTACTTATTGGGTAGGCGCTAATGCCAATATTACGTTAGCAATTACCATGCTACTAAGTGACAGCGGCCTAACCATTGCTCTTGCTGTACAAGTATTACTTATAAGCGTACTTATTAAACGCTATAGCGTGCCTATGCCACATTGGCCTATAAAAGCCTTGGTTGCTGCGTTATTACTGCGCTTAACGCTTTCACCTTGGACGCCAAGCTACGATGCGCTAACGGTATTTGGTTTGCATTGGAGTATTGTGGTTTATCCGTTATGTATCGCGTTATTTTTTGCCGCAGCTAAGTGCTTTGACTCATCAAAACTTAAAATATGGCTGGAAGGTGCAGCCCTTCATTGTTTAGCGCTTTTTATTACAACCGAAACAAGTTATCAGTTAGTAGGGCATTATCCGCAATTTGATTCACTTAATTTTTATGAACAAATACTCCTTACCTGTAACTGGCTGGCATTAGGGTGCGTGTATTTACATAGAGCAAAACTTGCCGGTACTTTAGCTAAGTTATACCAAGTGGCGGGCTTTGCACTTGTAGGGTTAGCAGGGCTTTTTGCTATTAAAACACTGCTTGACGACAACCCATTATTTGAATCACTTTACATAGGTGAGCTGCCAATATTTAACTGGTTATTACTATTGTGGTTAGTACCTGCAGGATTAACGCTTTGGCTGGCCAAGCTTGTAAAACCAATAAACGCTAAAGCTACGCCATTTATATTGGCCGTTGCGGGTGGGTTTATATTATTGGCAATAAACAGCTTTATTCGCCAATACTGGCAAGGGCCTTATATTTACTTATCAAAAGGCGCAAGTAATGCAGAGCTTTATAGCTACTCTGTTATTTGGTTAGTAATGGGGGCGGGTACTGTTATTTTTGGTCATTTAAAAAATCAATTATTAATACAAAAAGTAGGCCTAGGCATACTAGCTGCCGTTATTGTTAAAGTGTTTTTAATTGATATGGCTAACTTGGAGGGCTTACTTAAAGCGCTTTCGTTTATTGGATTAGGGCTTTCGTTGGTGGGGTTAAGTTGGTTGTTCCAAAAGCTTAGAAGCCGAGTAAATCAAGTTTAACTTTATGAATACTTTATAAAGCAAAGCCCAGTGAAGATACTGGGCTTTTTGTTTTACGCTATTACTTGATAGCTTTTAACTAGAATACTTTTAACTAGAACACTTTTTACTAGCTTATTATGTACTGTGATTAAGCAGTGCTTTTAGTTTGCCCGGTTTAATTGGCTTACTTAAATAATGAATATTAGCGGCTTTGGTTTCTTGTTTAAGCTCGGTGTCGCGTACTGCGGTAATTAAAATAGCAGGTACTTGGCTTTGCCAAATTTCGCGCAGGGTTTTAATTAGCGTTATGCCATCGCAGTCATTGCCTAATTGGTAGTCCATTAAAATAACATCGGGTGCACCGTTTTGCTTAGCGTGCGCCAGTACATTATTTACATTATCAAATAGCGTGTAATTAGCTTGCCACTTTTTAAGTAAGCTTGCCATTGCAGCTAGGTTTTCAGGGTCGTCGTCTACGGCAACAATATTAATTGCTGCACGGTTTTCTATTAGGCTGTTTGTCGTACTTTTTTGTTGTACAAACTGCTCGTCACCATAAGGTACTTCAATGCTAAAACGGCTACCTTTATTGGGCTCAGAATGCACATCAAGCGGCAAACTTAATAAGTCAGCCATACGTTTTACAACACCTAAGCCTAAGCCTACGCCTTTGTTATCGCCCGACTCAACACGGTAAAAGTCGTTAAATATTTTAGCTTGCTCTACTTCGCTAATACCAGGGCCTGTATCCCATACTTCTATTCGTAAATTGTGCTTTCGGTTCCTACAGGCAATTAATACACGGCCATTATCGGTGTATTTAACTGCATTAGAGACCAAGTTTTGAATAATTCGGCGTAAATAGGTTATATCGCTGTGCACAATTTGTTGGTTAGAACGCACACTAAGCTTAAGGCCTTTATCACTTGATAAAATAGCGTATTCACTTTGCAGTGGCGCTAAAATATCTTCAATATAAAAATGGCGAGGGGTTGGGGTCATAGCGCCTTGTTCTAGCTTGGCTATTTCAAGTAGTGCCGACATTAAGTGCACGGTTGAATCGAGACTGTCGCCTAATTTTTCAAAGCTGTTTTGGTTAGTGCTGTCGAGTTGCTTTTCGTCAATGGCAGCAAGGTATAAACGTGCTGCGTTTAACGGCTGTAAAATGTCGTGGCTCGCCAGTGCTAAAAAGCGCGTTTTACTGTCGTTGGCTTGCTCTGCTTCTCGTTTGGCTAAAGTAAGTGCTTGCTCGGTTTGTACACGGCTATCTATTTGAGCTTGTAAGTCTCTATTAATGGTTTGCACTTCTTGAGTTCGCGCTTCTATGCGGTTTTCAAGATCCATGTTTACTTCTTCAAGCGCATTTTGCGTACTTATGTGATTGGTAATATCCGAAAAGCTGGTAACAAATCCGCCATCGGGCAGCGGATTACCAATCATTTCGTATACTTGGCCATTACGACGGTGGCGAATAAAGTGATGCGAGCTGCCGTATTTTAAATGCTGCACACGTTTTTCTACTTGGCGTTCTATTTCGCCAGGGCCACATTCACCACGGTTAGCGTTGTATCTAATAATATCTTCTATGGGTTGGCCTACTTCTAAAAATCCTTCAGGGTAGCCGAACATTTCGCTGTAGCGTTTATTCCAAGCTACTAGCTTTAAATCTTTATCGACAACTGAAATACCATGGCTTAAATTTTCGAGTGAGGTAAATAACAGATTTTGATTAAATTGCAGCGCTTGTGTGGTTTCGTCAAAAAAGTTTACAACTTCTTCAAACGCCATACGCTTACCCGACGATACCGTATGTATTAATGCTTGCGCTGACGATGCGCCAAGCACGCCTGTTAACGCGCGTTCGCAGTAGGCTATAAATTCAGGCTCTGGGTGTGCGTTGTTATCGCTTAAGTGATGGGCGAGTGCGTAATGCGCCAATACTTGTTGGCTGCGCTGAATACCTAAAAAGGTTTGCAGGAGTATTTTAAAGTCGTAAACAGTGGCTTTTACGTCTTTATTTAAGCGCCTTGATAAAATAGCCTGATCTTTAGGGTTAACAAAAGCAGCTGCCTGAATCTTATCAATTAAGCGCTCTTCAGCCCCAAGTGAAAAACTAATATAACACCCAATATTGGCAAACAAAGCTATCAAGGTTCCACGCGTTATAAGCGTTTGTTGTAGCTCGCTATCAAGCGTTGCTCCGGCATCGAGTATTGGCAGCATTAAAAAGAGTACCCAGCAAATAAAGCCCGCCACTAAACCTGCATAAACCCCATAAGCATGGCCTTTTCGCCAGTATAAACCACCCACAATAGCGGGTAATAATTGAGTAACAAGTGAAAAAGCAACTAAGCCCATACTTGCCAGCGCGCTGCTATGGCCAAACCATTGTTGATAGAAATAGGCCAAAATTAATATGCCTGCAATAGCAAAGCGCCTTACAAGTAAAATTCGAGACTTATAACTGGTAGTAATTAAGTTGCGTTTAAATTTACGACGTAGCATTAGGGGTAATACCACATCGTTTGAAATCATCGTGCTTAATGTAAGCGTTGCTACCACTATCATTGCGGTGGCGGCCGATAAACCACCTATAAATACAAAGGTAGTTAAAAAGGCGTTGTCGTTAATTAACGGTAGGGCAAGTACAAAGCTGTCGGGTGAATAGCCGCTGCCAATTTCAGGATGAATTGCCGCAGTCGCAATAGGTAAAATCATTGCGGCAGTTAATAGTAAATACAGCGGAAAAGCCCAGCGAGCGGTAAGTAAGTGGCGTTTGTTTTGGTTGTCGACCACGGTTACATGGAACTGGCGTGGTAAACATATAATAGCCGCCGCAGCCATTAAAGACTGGCCAATAAAGTTAAAACTAAAAAAGTTAAAGTCGCTCCAATGGGCCCAAATCGACTCGGTTACTTTATTTGAAGTAGGCTCTGGCATATTAAATAAGGTGTAAACAGCAAGGCCTGCTACAGCAATAAGTGCAATAAGTTTAATCATCGATTCAAACGCGACAGCAAGCATTAACCCAGAGCGATACTCTGTTACGTCCACTTTGCGGGTACCAAAAAATATTGCAAATAAGGCCATAATTAATGTGGCAGAAAGCGCGAGCATATCGCCTGATATTTTATTACTGTTTTGCAAAAGTAAAAAGCTGGTACTAAGCGCTTTTAATTGCAGTGCAATATAGGGAATAGTCGCTAGTAAGGCGATTACAGTAACCATAATAGCGGTAGTTTGGCGTTTGCCGTAACGAGCTGAAATAAAGTCAGCAATAGTCGTTATGTTTTGTTTTTTGCTTACCAGTACCAGCTTACGTAAAAACCCTTGGCCGAATAAAAACAGCAGCGCAGGGCCCAATAATATTGGCAAATAACTCCAACTACTGGTGGCGGCTGTACCCACTGAGCCGTAGTAAGTCCAAGAGGTACAGTAAATCCCAAGTGAGAGTGAATACACAAAAGGGTGATGGCTAATACGCTTTGCCAAAGGGGTTGTTTTATCGCCCCAATTGGCGAGCCAAAACAGCACACCTATATAACTTAAAGCAACAATAATGAGTACGGCAGTCATGTTGTTATTAAACCTTATTATTTTAAATAGTCCCTCAACCCTATGAGGGATTAACACAATACCAGAACTGAGGTTAAGTGTGAGGCTTGAATTTAAAATAAAACTTTCATTTTATTTCTATCTTATTGAATATTAATAACAAAAATAAAATCATCGCAAGCATTAGACTAATGTCGCATTAATAACCAACTTACCAATTTAACAGTAAAGCCAATTCAAAAAATTAAGCTAACCAATTGAAATAAAATGAAAATGTATAAAATACGTTTGAATGATAAATACAGTTTACGTAAACGTTAATAAGCTGTTACGACTATGGTCTCAATTCAATATGTAACCAGCGTTGCTAAATTGGTAAGCGAAGATAAAAAACCACTCATCGCGATATTGCGGTGCTTAAAGGGGAAAACAAAAATGGCTTTTAAAGATGAAGAACAAGCAAAAGCTTATTGGGCAGAAAACATTTCGCTGTTATTTAAACTATTAGCAGTGTGGTTTATCGTGTCTTTCGGCTTTGGCATATTACTGGTTGATGTACTTAATGAAGTGCGTTTTTTTGGGTTTAAACTTGGCTTCTGGTTCGCCCAGCAAGGCGCGATTTATACCTTTGTTGCTTTGATTTTTGTGTACGTTTTCAAAATGAATACGTTAGATAAAAAATACGGCGTAGACGAATAGGAGCTAAGCAATGGATGTTCAAACACTCACGTTTATAATTGTTGGTTTAAGCTTTGCGCTTTATATCGGCATAGCAATTTGGGCCCGTGCGGGTTCAACTAAAGAGTTTTATGTAGCAGGCGGCGGCGTACCTCCTCTTGCTAATGGTATGGCAACGGCTGCCGATTGGATGAGCGCCGCGTCGTTTATTTCAATGGCGGGTATTATTTCGTTTGCAGGTTACGATGGCAGCGTTTACTTAATGGGGTGGACAGGTGGTTATGTACTATTAGCCATGTGTTTAGCGCCTTACTTACGTAAATTCGGCAAGTTTACTGTTCCTGACTTTATTGGCGACCGTTACTATTCACGCACCGCGCGTTTAGTAGCAATTGTATGTGCCATATTCATTTGTTTTACTTACATTGCAGGGCAAATGCGTGGTGTAGGCGTCGTATTTTCACGCTTTTTAGAAGTAGAAATTGAAACCGGTGTTTACATTGGTATGGTGATTGTATTCTTTTATGCGGTACTTGGCGGCATGAAAGGTATTACCTACACACAAGTAGCGCAGTATTGTGTACTTGTATTTGCCTACCTTGTACCAGCTATTTTCATCTCGATGATGATGACGGGTCACTTTTTCCCACAAACCGGTTTTGGTGCCACATTAATTGGCAGCGATGGCGTGTACGTACTTGATAAACTAGACGGCTTAAGCGCTGAACTTGGTTTTGCGCAATATACCGAAGGCTCTAAGAGCATGATTGACGTGTTCGCTATTACTGGCGCGTTAATGGTAGGTACTGCTGGTTTACCACATGTAATTGTTCGCTTTTTCACTGTACCTCGCGTAAAAGACACGCGTATTTCTGCAGCATGGACACTTGTGTTCATCGCGATTGTTTATACTACAGCACCTGCGGTTGCAGCCTTTGCTCGCGTAAATATGGTTGATACTATTAATGGTAAAGACGGTAGCGGTACAGCTTACGCAGAAGCACCAGGATGGATTAAAAACTGGGAACGCACAGGTTTAATTACATTTAATGATAAAAACGGCGATGGCAAAATGTTCTACACGGCGGGTAAAATCACCGATCCGAACAGTGCTAACGAAGTAAACGTAGACCGCGACATTATGGTATTAGCAAATCCAGAGATTGCTAACTTACCAGCATGGGTAATCGCACTTGTAGCTGCTGGTGGTATTGCCGCTGCACTTTCTACAACAGCAGGTTTACTACTGGTTATTTCGACCTCCGTTTCGCACGATTTACTCAAGCGAACTCTCAAGCCCGATATTACCGACAAGCAAGAGTTACTTGCAGCGAGGTTGGCAGCCATGGTCGCTATTGTTATCTCCGCGTACTTTGGTATTAACCCGCCTGGGTTTGTGGCATCGGTAGTGGCATTTGCATTCGGCTTGGCGGCAGCGAGTTTCTTCCCAGCAATTATTATGGGTATATTCTCTAAAACAATGAACCGCGAAGGCGCAATTGCAGGCATGGTAACGGGTATTGGCTTTACCGCTGCGTATATCATCTTCTTCAAGTTTGTTAGCCCAGAGCTAAACAGCCCTGAAAACTGGTTCTTAGGTATTTCGCCTGAAGGTATTGGCTTAATTGGTATGATTATTAACTTTGCAGTTGCTGCAATTGTTCTTAAGTTTACTAAACCCACACCAGTTGAAATTCAAGAAATGGTAGAAGGTATTCGTAACCCTAAAGGGTCAGCTGAAGCGCACGATCACTAGGCAACAATTTATAGATATAGTTTAGAAAACATAAAGCATCAAAAGCCCGACTTTAGTCGGGCTTTTTATTTGTTTAATAAATAAGTACATTAGATTGGTACATCACCATTTAAAGAGCGAATACAATGAGTGTAGAACAACAAGAAATAGCCCAATACGTTTGTTTGCAAGCGCCTTTTACACTGCTTGATAGCAGCGCATACGAATACTTTGTAAATCATCTTGATATTATTTACCTTACCCGCGAAAACCAAACTCAGTGGTTACAAAGTGAAAACCCTAAACTATTTTTAATTCGCTCTGGTTTGTACGACCTCGTTGATGGCAAGGGCGATGTTGTTACACGCTTAGCGCAAGGTGACTATTTTGGTTTTCCGTCGCTGTTAACCGGTGAGGCAATTCAAAATAGGTTAGAAGTACAAAAAGAGGGCATTGTGTATATGCTCTCTCAAACGCACTTTGATTTTTTACGCAGAGAATATAAATCGTTTGAGCAATACTTTGTACGCGCTCATGCTAACCGGTTGTTGTCATCGCATTATAAAAGTAAAAACGATAGCTGGTCTGAACGTAAAATATCAGAGCTGATGACCCGCACCGCCATTACGCTTACGCCCGATGCAAGTATTAGGCAAAGCGCTAAAAAAATGAAAGAGCATGGTGTATCGTCAATAATGATAACGCAGCACGCGCACTTAGTAGGGGTTGTGACTGACCGCGACTTACGTAATCGAGTACTTGCCGACGAAGTAGATCCACAAGACGCAGTAAGCAGTATTATGACCGCCAAGCCCAAGTTTATATTTGAAAATAACCGGGTGTTTTCGGCGCTGCACTTAATGCTTAAATACAATATTCACCATTTGCCCGTGCTTGACGAAAACCATAACCCGATAGGGATGATAACCAGCACCGATTTACTACGCCAACAAAAAAGTGACCCCGTACAGCTTATTGGGCGCATATATAAAGCGCATACTGTTACTGATTTAAAACGCTACGCTAAAGAAATTCCCGAACTTTTGCGTAGTTTTTCGTACAACATTGACGACATATCATTAATTGGTAAATTACTCAGTGGTTTAACCGATGCGCTTACATCGCGCCTTATTCACTTATTTCAAGAAGAGCATGGCGCAGCGCCAACCAGCTTTAGTTTTATTTGCTTTGGCTCGCAAGCACGCGAAGAACAAACCCTGCATTCGGATCAAGATAACGGCTTATTACTCCCTAACGACTTAACCCCCGAACAACACGCTTACTTTAAAAGCATGGGAGAGTTTGTATGTGAAAACTTAGTTGAGTGCGGCATTAGGCGTTGCCCAGGTAATATTATGGCAAGCAACGATGAGTGCCGAATGAGCGTAAACGACTGGAGCGAGCGCTTTTTTAAATGGATAAAAAGCCCTACTCCTAATGCAATGCTCAACTGTAAAATATTTTTTGACCTGCGATTTATTGAAGGCTCAAATGCTTTATACACCGCTTTTTGCGAGCAACTAATTCGTATATCGCGTAACGACTTATTCTATGCCGCAATGGCAACCGATATAAGCAGCAACAGCGTGCCAATTGGTTTATTTAATAAATTTAAAACCGAAAAAACAGATCAAAATAATAAATACATAGATTTAAAAAAACGCGGTGTCGTAATTATAAATGACATAGTGCGGTTATACGCTTTTAAAGCGGGTATTAGGCGCGCCAACACGCAAGAGCGGTTGGACGCACTACTAAAACATAAACTGATCAGCAAAGAAGATATATACAACCTAAAAGACTGCTGGCGGTTCTTAACGCAGCTTCGTTTGAGTACACAAATAAACGAAGAGGGCTTACCGAGTAATTGCATTAACCCTAATAAATTAAACTCACTAGAGCGCCATCAACTAAAAGAAGCGTTTTACCTTGTTAAACAAGCGCAGCAAGCCGCCGCGTTTAAGTTTGCTCGCGGCAGTTTATAATGATGGATTACTAACATGGTAAAAAAGCTGCTCACTCGGTATTTAAAGCGCCGTAAATTACTAGGTAAAAATGCCTTACAACAACGTTATTTGGTGATTGATTTAGAGCTCACTGGGCTTGATGCAAAACAGCACGAAATTGTATCGGTAGCGTGGGTGATAATAGATAATCAATGTATAAAAATGAGCGAGTCACAGCACCTTATAAATAAAGACGTAAAAAGCCTTGAGCAAAGTCCTGTTTTTCATGGAATTAGCGATGATGCTATAACAAAAGGACAGAGCTTGTGCAGTATATTAACGCAACTAAGCAGCCACTTTAGTGATTGTATTTTAGTGTTTCATAATGCCATGCTCGATTGGGGGTTTTTAAAAATAGCGCTTAAAAATGCCAATATAACTATACGTCCTAAACTCATAATCGACACACTCCATATTGAACAAAAGCGCTTACTGCATCATTCAACTGAAATAAAACAAGATGATTTAACCCTTAATGCTTGCCGCACACGTTATGAGTTACCAAGCTATCATTGCCATCATGCACTGACTGATGCACAAGCAACCGCTGAGTTACTGCTAGCCCAGTGCCATCAAATAAGCCGTGGCAAAGAGTTAAAATTAGGCGAGTTGATGTAGGTTGGCTGTAGGCGGGGCTTTATACCAATCTGCTTATATACGGGGTCTATTTAACATTAAGAAAATTACGCTAGAACTAGGCAAAAATTTTTGTATCTAGTTGTTCTAAATAAAAAATTTTTAACGACGTTATAGTGCAATTTAATTTGTTAAATTGATCAAAGATTTATGCAGGTTGGTATTATGCCGCGTGAGATAAACTCCCGCCTACAATAAAGAGCAGTTTACTTTTATTGTTATCCGTATGACTATAGGTACAGTTACGTAGTCATTATTTAGCTAATTACTCCAAGGAACGAATATGAAACTCATTACTGCCATTTTCTTAACCTTATTCCCACTCATCACTTTTGCTAATTCAAGCTTACCTGCTAATCGCCATATTGCAGTGCAGGGTACTGCTGAGGTATTGGCAAAGCCCGATATGGCTAAGATTTCTTTTGAAGTAATAAGCTTTAAAGACAAATCACTTGATGCAAAACGTGATGTTGATGATCGAGTAAATTTGTTACTTAAAGGATTAAGCAAGTACGGTGTTAAGGAGACGGATGTTTCTGCTACAAGCCTGTTAACTTACAATGATGACGACAAGTTTAATGTCGAGAGCGGTACAGCAATTAATGCAGGATATGTAGCAACAAGAACACTTAAAGTAACATTAAGAAATATTGAAAAGTTGAATGATTTTATCGATTTTGCATTAAGTGTAAAAATTAATGAACTGACGAATATTGAGCTTATGTCTTCAAAAGCCGCGCAGTTAGAAGCTGAAGCAACACAAGGCGCAATAGATAACGCTATAGTTAAAGGGGGTAAGCTTGCTAAAGCATTTGGCGCAGAGCTTGGAAAAATTTACAGCATTAATTCAAATTCTAACCGTTCAAGTTATGGTTATGGCGCAGATAATTTTGAGAGAATAGTTGTAACCGGTTCTAAAGTTACTAGAAATCCATTTGAGCAAGGTAGATACCTGCAAGAAACTATTACATTTAAATCATCAATAAACGTGGTGTTTGATTTAGAAGTAAATGAATAAGTTAAAATTTTCATTTCAAATACATTTTCATAATGTAAGCTGGCTTTAAGTTTTTGATTAATTTGAAGGTAGCCATATTATGAGCGATGAAAATAACACGTTAAAAGCACAAACTGAGGCAAAAATAGCAGCAGGGCGTAAAGGTAATCCTGATTTTATGAAAGGTGTTGATGAAACGATTGCACAAGCAAAAGCGTTTCAACAAGGTGCTAATGCACTTGATTTAAACCAAATCGCACCAAGTTTTGAGTTACCAAATCAGCATGGTCAATCGGTGCAGTTAACCGAGTTACTTGCTAAAGGGCCTGTGGTTGTTACTTTTTATCGTGGAAGTTGGTGTCCGTACTGTAATTTACAGCTCAAAGCGCTTCAAGCACGTTTACCTGAAATTCACGCATTAGGCGCACAATTGGTGGCTATTAGCCCGCAAGTACCCGATGGCTCAATGAGCGAAAACGAAATAAGTAAAATGGATTTTTTAGTGCTGAGTGATCAAAATGCCGATGTAGCAGCAAGCTACGGCGTAGCATGGCAAGTACCTACATTTTTACTAGAGCATATGCGAATAGACCGAGGCCTAGATTTAGAGTCACTGAATAACGGAAATGGCAGTATTTTACCTATTCCTGCCACCTTTGTTTTAGATAAACAAGGTAAAGTGACTTGGCGTTATGTTGATGTTGATTATCGTACTCGTTCTGAGCCAGAAGATATAATTAACGCATTGAAAAATTTAGTATAAAAAACTTAATTTTAAAAGTCAGAACCCTTGAAGAGCTTGCAATGCCTAAGCTCTTTGCTCTTAATTTAAAGTTTCTAATGCTTCCCTCTTATAATCAGATGCAAGGTCGATTACAATACAGGCATCTAAAAGGCGTATTGCCTTTATCTGCACGCTAAAAGAGTGGATTTTATATTTCATGGCAATCAAACTTGCAATTAATGGTTTTGGTCGTATTGGTCGAAATATTGTCCGCGCGTTATACGAGTCTGGTTTGAGCGACGATATAAAAATTGTTGCGATTAACGAACTTGCTGATCCTGAAGCTATTGCTCATTTATTAAAATACGACACATCCCACGGTCGTTTTTCTTTTCCTGTAAAACTTGGTGAAGACACCATTAGTGTTGCAGGCGATACCATTGCACTTTTTTGTGAAGAAAACCCAATTGAATTACCTTGGCAAACGCTCGATGTAGACGTTGTACTTGAATGTACGGGTGTTTATCACTCGCGTGAACATGCGCAGTTACATATTACCGCAGGCGCTAAAAAGGTGTTGTTTTCGCATCCGGCTGATAACGATGTTGATGCAACGATTGTGTATGGCATTAACGACGATGAGCTTAAAAACGAGCACACAATTGTGTCTAACGGCTCGTGCACAACTAACTGTGTAGTGCCGGTTATTAAAGTATTAGATGATGCATTTGGTATTGAGTCGGGCGCTATTACAACTATTCATGCGTCGATGAACGATCAACAAGTGATTGATGGTTATCATCATGATTTACGCCGTACTCGTGCTGCAAGCCAATCAATTATTCCAGTTGATACAAAGCTTGCCCGTGGTATAGACCGTATTTTACCTAAATTTAAAGGCCGTTTTGAAGCTATAGCCGTACGTGTTCCTACTATAAATGTAACGGCAATGGATTTAAGTGTAACGGTTAATACCGATGTAGATTTAAACGCAGTAAATAATGCACTTAAAGCACAAGCAAAAGATCGCTTAGAAGGTATTTTAAGTTATACCGAAGAGCCGCTTGTATCGGTTGATTTTAATCACGACCCACATTCTTGTATTATTGATGGCACACAAACACGTGTCAGTCACAAACGACTGATAAAGTTATTAGTATGGTGTGATAACGAATGGGGTTTTGCTAATCGTATGCTCGACACAGCGCGTGCTATGATGGCAGTGAATAAGTAATTTATTAATATAATAATTTTAAACGTATTTTTCAGGTTCAGTATCGTTAACTAAGGAGATGTTCATGTCGGTCATAAAAATGGCAGATTTAGATTTAAACGGCAAACGCGTATTAATTCGTGAAGATTTAAATGTACCAGTTAAAGCAGGTAAAGTGACGTCAGATGCGCGTATTCGTGCAGCACTACCTACTATTAAATTAGCGCTTGAGATGGGTGCTAAAGTAATGGTTATGTCACACCTTGGCCGTCCTACGGAAGGGGAATATGATGAAGCGTTTTCGCTAGCACCTGTCGCTGATTACTTAAACGATGCCCTTGAGCAAACTGTACGTTTAGAAAAAGATTATCTAAACGGTGTTGATATTGCTGATAACGAAGTTGTTGTTTTTGAAAATGTGCGCTTTAACAAAGGCGAGAAGAAAAACGACGAAGCGTTATCTAAGCAACTTGCAGCACTGTGTGATGTATATGTAATGGATGCATTTGGTACGGCTCACCGTGCACAAGCATCTACGCATGGCGTTGGCTTATTTGCTGATGTGGCATGTGCAGGTCCATTGTTATCAGCTGAACTAGAAGCGTTAGGCAAAGCACTTGATAACCCAGCTCGTCCATTAGTGGCGATTGTTGGTGGTTCTAAAGTTTCAACTAAGCTAACCGTTTTAGATTCACTTTCTAAAATTGTTGACCAATTAGTTACCGGTGGCGGTATTGCAAATACCTTTATTGCTGCATCAGGTAGCCCAGTTGGTAAATCGCTTTACGAACCAGATTTAATGGATGAAGCTAACCGCTTATGTGCAGCAGCGATTGCTAATAATGGTGAAATTCCGGTACCGACTGACGTAGTTGTTGGTAATGAGTTTTCTGAATCTGCTGTAGCTACGCTTAAAGATGTAAGCGAAGTAACAAGCGACGATATGATTTTTGATATTGGTCCTGATACAGCGAGCAAGCTTGCAAAAATTATTGCAAATGCGGGCACTGTTGTATGGAATGGCCCTGTTGGCGTGTTCGAGTTTGACCAATTTGGTAATGGCACACGTGCTATTGCACAAGCAATTGCTAACTCAAATGCGTTTTCAATTGCTGGTGGTGGTGATACCTTAGCCGCAATTGATAAATACGGCATTGCCGATAAAGTTTCTTATATTTCTACTGGTGGTGGTGCGTTCTTAGAGTTTTTAGAAGGCAAAAAACTTCCAGCAGTTGAAATGCTAGAGTCGCGCGCTAAGTAATTTTAGTAGCGTAAGGTGAGGGGGTAATAGCCCTCACCGACAATTAATTATTAAATACCTCTCACCCTAATTTAATAGTTAATTTAGATGGAATATTACTGCAAAGCAGTGGTTTTTCGTGGCGTTGTTATAACGCCAAACTAACACATCCGTTCAAACTAGATGGTAGGGAACTACTGTCGATAAATTGGAGAATACCCAATGGCTTTAATCAGTATGCGACAACTTTTAGATCATGCAGCAGAGCATGGTTACGGCGTACCTGCTTTTAACGTTAACAATCAAGAGCAAATGCGCGCAATAATGGAAGCGGCTGACAAAACAAACAGCCCAGTAATCGTTCAGGGATCAGCTGGCGCACGTGCTTATGCTGGTGCTCCATTTATTCGTCATATGATTTTAGCAGCCGTTGAAGAATGGCCACATATCCCCGTTGTTATGCACCAAGATCACGGCACATCGCCAGGTGTATGTCAGCGTTCAATTCAGCTTGGTTTTTCATCAGTAATGATGGATGGCTCGTTAATGAGCGACGGTAAAACTCCTTCAAGCTACGAATACAATATAGAAGTAACGCGCGAAACTGTTGCTATGGCTCATGCTTGTGGCGTATCGGTTGAAGGCGAGCTAGGTGTACTTGGTTCACTGGAAACAGGTGAAGCTGGCGAAGAAGACGGTGTTGGCGCAGAAGGGTTACTAACCACTGAGCAAATGCTAACAGACCCTGAAGAAGCGGCTGACTTTGTAAATAAAACACATGTTGATGCACTTGCAATTGCATGTGGTACTTCGCACGGAGCTTATAAATTTACTCGCCCACCAACAGATGACATTTTAGCGATTGACCGCATTAAAGCGATTCATGCACGTATTCCTAACACGCATTTAGTGATGCATGGTTCATCTTCAGTTCCTCAAGAATGGTTAGAAATTATTAATCAGTATGGTGGCGAAATTCCAGAAACTTATGGTGTGCCAGTTGAACAGATTGTTGAAGGCATTAAGTTTGGTGTTCGTAAGGTAAATATTGATACCGATTTACGTTTAGCATCTACCGGTGCAATTCGCCGTCATATGGCGCTTAACCCATCTAACTTCGATCCACGTAAATACTTAGCTGAAGCAACTAAAGCAATGACAGAGATTTGTGTTGCACGCTATAACTCGTTTGGTACTTCTGGTCAGGCTAGTAAAATTAAGCCAATTTCACTTGATGAAATGCACCTTAAATACTTAAGCGGCGAGCTAGACCCTAAAATTAGATAATAGATCAATTTATAATTGATCATTATTAGGGCCTGTTTATCTTTCGAGGTTAAATTTGCAGCAGTATGTTTGGTATTTAGGCAAGGCAGAGCCTATGCAGTGTGGTTATTCCCCATAAATAGGCGATAACGTGGAATAAATGCCAAACATGCGCTGCCCGAACGGTTCTGCCTAGGGGCAATTTACTCTTTGTTGCCTACATGGATGTCATAGGTAGGTACTTAAGAAAAATATTAAGTACAGCCTTAAAAATTTGGCTCTACCCCATACTGAAATACTCC
>NZ_JADYXH010000013.1:0-99280 GCF_015864395.1 Pseudoalteromonas sp. SWYJZ12 | reverse complement strand
CTGATCATGACATTGAGATTTAGTTCAAAAAAATCCCCGCTAATTTCTTAGCAGGGATTTGTGTATAAGAGACAGCTGAAGAGTGCCTTTTTTGAAACCATTTAAAATGAATACTATTTAATAAATGTGCCCCGGATTGGATAGTCGTTTTCTCTTGAAAACTTAATCCCACCTAGCAGTTGCTCTAAATCAGGACGAACAAACGGGCTGTTTGATATATCTACCATTTGAAGCTGATTTTTTTCATTAAGCACATAAATTCCTGGTTCAGCAAATGGATGATCAGTTTCTGCACCACTGCGAGGCTCGCTAATATGTAGCCCTAAATCAGTCATTTGTTCGATTGTTAAACCATAGTAAATTGGGAAGTTAATATCTATTTTTTCAAGATGTTTATTAAGCTGCTCATGGCTATCACCACTTACTGCAACCACTTCAACTCCAGCCTCTTTAAAGTCTTTATGAACTTTAGCAAGCTCGTTGAGTTGCGCAGTACATTTAGGGCAGTGCTGGCCTCGATAAACAACAATCATTTTCCACGGAGAGTCACTTATTCTGTCAACTAAATCTACCTTTTTCTCATCAACATCACTCACTACTAGTGATGGCATAATATCCGCAGGTTTTAAACTAGTGTTACTCATTGCGATCTCCTTTTACTATTTCAGATTAAAAATTAATTTTGCTCTTACACATAGAGTTTAGGGTAACTTTTATTAATTCAACCTAAAATTGCAATTAAAAATCTATTAAAGCTTTAAGACCATCCCTTTATTTTTCTATAAATGGTAGATGCACTTACTCCTAAATAAGCAGCAGCAAGAGGAATGTTGTCTTCGCAGCTTTTGATTGCGTTCTCAATAGCCCTTTTTTCAACTTGCCATAATGGTTCTATATCGTGAACCGACATAGGAGATAATTGAACACTCTGATCGTTTGTATTGTGAATTGACTTAGCTGAGCTTGAGTGTTTTACAGCGCCTAGACCAAATGAATTTGGTAGCATATCTCTTTCTATTACATCGCCATCATTAATAACGACTGTATTTTCAATTACATTTTGCAGTTCGCGTATATTACCTGGCCAATCGTAATTACAAAAAAGCGCCTTAACTTCATCAGAAAAGCCAATAAAATGTTTAGCGTTGCTATCGCTTTTTTGTTTTAAAATATACTCAGCGAGCAGTAAAATATCGTTTCCGCGCTCCCTTAAAGGCGGGAGCTTTACGGGGATAACATTTAAACGATAATATAAATCTTCTCTAAAGCGCCCCTCTGCTACCTCTATTATTGGATTTCTGTTGGTTGCACATACCAAGCGAACATCGCTGTGTAATACCTCGCTGCTACCAACCTTGCTAAATATGCCAGTTTGTAAAAAGCGCAATAACTTAGCTTGTAAGTTAAGCTCCATTTCACATAGTTCATCTAGAAATAACGTACCGCCGTTGGCCACTTCAACTGCGCCCTTACGATCGCTTAAAGCGCCACTAAATGCCCCTTTAACATGCCCAAAAAATTCTGATTCAAATAACTCAGCAGGGATCGCAGCACAGTTTATAGCAATAAAAGGGCCTTGGCTGCGAGGGCTCGAATCATGAAGGGTTTGTGCGCATACTTCTTTACCGGTTCCACTTTCACCTGTAATAAATACGCATGCTTTGCTTCTAGCTGCGCTATCTAGCAATCTAAAAACGGTTTTCATTGCGAGAGATTCACCAACAAAATCTTGGCTTTTATCACTGCTTTGAACCAAAGGTTGTACTTTAGCTTGCTCTTTGGGTGTTAACGCACTTTCTACTGAGCTAATAAGTCGCTGACTTGTGAAGGGTTTTTCTAAAAAATCGAAGCCACCTAAACGCATAGCTTCCACTGCAATATCAATAGAACTATTTGAGGTGATCATGACTACATTAGCAGGATTTTTTTGTTTATTTACAAATTGTAAAACTTCAAGCCCACTTATATCAGGCAAGCATACATCTTGTACTATCACCGCAGGCATTTTTTCTTTAATACCGACCAAAGCAGAATATCCATCTGCGAAATGCTTACATTCAAAACCTACTTGCTCTAGCTGACTTGCGTACAAAGCACCACTTGCGATGCTATCTTCAACAATATAAACAAGGCCTTTACCCATTATATCTGACACGGCTTTCTCCTAGATAGCTATACTCTTACTCATTATTTGATATGCGTCTCGGGTTTTATCCAAGTTATGCTTAATAACAAGCGCTGCGTGCAAATTTTCTTCTGTGGTTGGTGGTGGTGAATCGTGTAACTGTGTTGCCAATGCAGCTAAAGGAGCGGCTCCATATAAGGCAGCCGAGTTTTTCAAAACATGCATTATTTCTCTAATTTTTATAATATCTGCATTACTAATTGCCGTATCTAATTGGTTAGCCATAGTAACTAATTCATCGATAAATAAGTTTACTAATCGAGCTAAAACGCTTATTCCAACATCCTTTTCAAGTTGAATTAAAACATTTAACTCCGTAATACTTTTATCGATAAACTGCTCTGATATAGGCATAGATAACCTTTGTGTAAGTTAAAGCTTCGTACACTAATAAAATGTAAGAATTGTAGTTTAAGAGTAATTTGTTTTTTGCATTTTGCAAATCAAAATGAATATAAACAATTACAGAGCCCAGGTATCAATACTTTTTGTTAATGTTTGCGGCTTATCGAGCAAGTACCCCTGAGCAATATCACAACCAAGTTGTTCTAATATTTGTAATTGCTCATTCTCTTCAATGCCTTCTGCTACAGTTTGTAAGCCCAATCGTTGAGCCATCGCAATAATTGCGCTACATAACGTAAAGTCTTCGTTATTAGTTGCAATACCACTTACAAAACTGCGATCAATTTTTAAACCATCAATATCAAATTGACGAAGTAGACCTAAAGACGCGTACCCAGTGCCAAAATCATCAATCCACACCTTTACGCCTTCTTTATGGAAGTTTTCAAACGCCTTAGCTATTTTGTCAGGACTATGAATGAGCGCTGTTTCCGTTAATTCAACTTTAATAGCTTGTGGTGGTATTTGGTGCTTTTCTAGCAAAGCCATTACTTTTGAAAACACATCACCATCTAAAATTTGTACCGGTGAAATATTTAAAGAAACAGCAATATCTGTCATACCAAAATGTCGCATCTGTTTTAAATCCGACAAACATTGCTCAAAAATCCAGTCACCTAATTCTAAAATCATTCCCGATTGCTCTACATGAGGGATAAACTCATCAGGGCCTACAATACCAAAGCGGGGTGATTGGCACCTTACTAGCGATTCAAAGCCGACCAACTTTCCCGTTCCTAATGATACAAGCGGTTGATAAACCATTTTAAAATAATTATTTTGCATTGCATCCGACATGATTCTCTCTAACTCATGCCATCTTGCGAGATTGACTGGGCTTTCTGATTCTAGGTACTTAAATGCATTCATATTTTGCTCCGATTTTCACTCTTAGTGACTTATGTAATCAAGAGCAAGTTACAGACCATTTAAAAAGTGAATATAACAAAAATAAAAACAGCAAATTCAAAAGGTTAAGTTTAGTTATTTGAGTATTTAAATTTTTCCATTTTATTTGCATTTTGCAATTCAATTTGCAATGCACCTAAATTAATAAATAAGAGCTTACTCAAGCCCAAACAGCACAGAGAAACCAGTTAGTAATTGTTGGCTAAAAGTAAGGATTAGTAATTGAAGATGAGTATAAAGAAAGGCTGGATAAAACTAATTTAGTTACGCACAGCTTGAATTAAAAAGCGTAGACGTAATTTTAAAGCTAGGGAGAAAAAGTTAAAACGGTGATAGGAAACATAAAAAAAACGCAGGCAACAATAAATAGTTACCTGCGCAAAAGTCTCTAGTTTGAAAGAGTGTCGTTATTTTCGTTTTTAGGGGCTGTTACATGTTGTGCATAGTTAGTATTTTGCGAGTCAAACGTATTACTCATCGACTGTGCATTTTCAACATCAGCTTGTGTAAAAGTAATCGGCTGTATGTCCGTTAACGGCTCTACAGAATCGCTACCGCGCAGAACTGTAATACCTATTACTAAGGTAGCTACAAGCAAAATAGACAAAACCATGATTTCAGGTGTAAGTACCCAATTATTACTTTTAGGTTGTTGTTTGGCTTTTGTATTTGTTTGCATATTGCACCTCTTAAAAATTTAACTAAATTGTCTTGATTTGATATTTAATATGTTGCGAAAGCCGTGCCAACTAAACAAAAACAAACGAAAGATAAAATAAACAACAAAATCAAAGTATTAAAAAAATTAAAAATGTAATTTAGAATCCAAAAATAATTCGTAACGTTGTATTTTTATTTTGAATTGCAATTTGCGAATCAAATTGAAAAACTATAATAAAAACACTCATTAAATACTAAAAAATAAATTTAACTTACTCCTAAAATACTAGGTTATTTTCTTCGTTTATCAAGTTTTATGCAACACAAACCCACTTTTTATATTAGGGTCTGTTGATCTTTGCGGATTAAAATTTGTTCAAACTAGAGGCGGTTTAATCGCGGCGCGAGGTTTGTAACCTAGCGGGCTAAGTAAAAACCGAGCAACAAAGAGTAAATAGCCCCTAGGAAGAACCCTTTGGGCAGCGCCTGTTTGGCATTAATGCTACGTTATCGCCCATTTATGGGGAATAACCACACTGCATAGGCTCTGCCTGGCCTAAATACCAAACAGACTGCTGCAAATTTAACCCTGAAAGTTCAACAGACCCTGACCTTCAATTGCTCAGCTCAGCTTTTCCCACACTTGCACTAAACGAGTAAGCTTTAAATGCTTAGATTCAATAGCCTGCTTTGGTGCATATTTATCAAGCAATAAATAAAGTGTTTCACTTACAATTGGTTTAGCTAAGTAATCATTCATCCCCGCTTCTATAAATCGCTCTTTATCACCATGAATTGCATTTGCTGTGAGCGCTATTATAGGGGTGGCTATACCTAACTTTCTGATTGCTTTGGTTGCAGAGATCCCATCTAGTATTGGCATTTGGATATCCATAAAAATAATATCAATTTCATCTCTTTGCGCCTTTAATATTGCCTCTTGCCCATCGCTAGCAATATATACCCGACAACCTTTTTGCTCTAAAAACTGTCTTATTACTATTTGATTATTAGTATTATCTTCAGCAACCAATACATTGGTCCCATTCAACTGAGTTAACCCTGAAGGGCTTTCTAAGGCTTCTTTTTGTTCACGATTAGTAAATATAATATCTAAATGAAATAACTGCTCTTCCAATAAACTAATTGCTCGCGGTACATGCGATACTTTAAAAGGGCCATTTAACCTAAGCTCTCTGTCGTTAAGATTTTGCGGTAATAAGCTTTCACCTAGTAAGTCTAAGATAAGTAAACATGGTGAATTAAGGGAGTTATATGTATTTATACACTCGCGTGTTTGGGCTAGCATTGGAGGATCAGTTAATACAATTGCATCAGGAAAACTATCATACTCAGGGATATCTGGGCATATTTCATAGTGCATAAAAGCGATAGAAAACCGAGTGAGTGTGTGCTCCAACGCGGTTTTTAAAATTTGGTTATGTCCTACAATCCATACTCTCGGCTTTTTACTTCGTGCTGCAAACCCCTCTCGCAATATTGAGTCGGTTGTGTCTATTTGTAACGGGTAATTAACGATAAACTCACTCCCTTTATTGAGCTCAGAGTTAACCGAAATATCTCCCCCTACTACATCACAAATTTGCTTACATATCGCAAGGCCTAAGCCACTACCACCATGTTTTCGGGTAATTGAATTATCTGATTGAATAAAAGGCATAAACATACTTTCTATTTTATTTTTTGCGATTCCCATTCCAGTGTCTTTTACTGATAAATGAAGATTTAAATTATTGGCTCCAATGTAAGTACATCTAACGGTCACCGTTATTACGCCTTGCTGAGTAAACTTAATCGCATTGGCTAATAAATTAATGGCTATTTGCCTTATACGTGCATGATCACCAATTACTTGAGCGGGGACATCAGGATAAAAATCAAAAACAACCTCAAGCCCTTTTTGCAAAGCACTTTGGGTAATAATATCTATTGCTTCTTCAATACACGTATCAATACTAAATGGCTGATTATCGAGTGTTATAGCTTGTGCTTCAAAACGCGAATACGTTAATACATCGTCCAATACACTCAGTAATGCATCAGAGCTTGTTTTAATCATTTGTGTGTAACGCATTTGCTCAGAAGTTAAACCGGTATGATGCAAAATATCTGCAGAGCCAATAACGGCATTTAATGGCGTGCGAATTTCATGGCTAATATTTGCCATAAATCGGCTTTTAGACTCAGCTAATGTTTCTGCCTGATGTTTAGCTTCAAGCAATATTTGCTCGCTTTCAATACGTTCTTGTATATCAACAAGTGTTGCGGCAATAGATAACAAATCGCTTTCGTAGCCACCCACAATGGGAGTAAGTGTCATTTCAACCCAATTATTTATGCCTTGTGCATTAATCAAACGTATGTCAAAGCGACGTATATCACGCTTACCTTGTTTATAATCAAGCAAAGTGCTACAAATTTTTTCTACATCTTCTTTTGCTATAAACTTAATTATAGGTAAGCCAAGGCTCTCATCTACATTGCTGTGTAAGACGCGTTGCCATGCTTGATTTATAAATAATAAATTGCCAAATGTATCAAGGCGTAAAACAATATCAGGAATATTATCGACGACAGAGTGGTAGTTATATTCTATCTCTGCCATTGCTTGTTCAGCTTTAACTCGCTGCGTAATATTAGTTTCTATAGCGATAAAATGCTTTACTTTACCTTCATCATCTCGCACTGGATTTGCATCAATAGCAACCCAATAAACGTTACCATTTTTATCGTAATTTGTAGTTTCAACTTGAAAAGGAAGCCCATTTTTTACAGCGTGAGACATAACCTTACGACTTTTTTCACATGTTTTTGGCCCTTGTAGCAATTGACCTGGGCTAGTGCCTATAACCTCATCACAAGTGTAGCCTGTAAGTACTTCAAAACTATTGTTAACCCACTCAATCACACCAAACTTATCTGTAATAATCACTAAGTTATTTGTATGGCTCGCAACAAGCGATAAGCGTTTTACATATTTTTGTTGTTGTGTGAGCAAAAATTGAGAATCTTTATGACGTTGAATGTCATAGAACGAGCCTATAAAGCCGCTTTTTTCATCATAAACTAACCTTAACTCAAACCAGTTCATGAGCCCGATGCTGCTTTTAATTTGTATTTCTACACTGGGAGCCTGCTTCCCTTCTAGTAAACAACAGCTGTATGCGACAAAATGCATAATATCATCGCAATTCATTAACTTAGTAATATTGGAGCCAATTAATGAATCGGTTGAGTAACCTAACTTCTTCTCCCAAGCTTCATTAATATAGGTAAAATTCAAATGTTTATCACACTCAAAAATACACTCATCTAAAATAGCTAATAGCTTTGCTTGACGTCGATTACTATTGGAAAGTTTTTCAACTAGTGCATATTGGATTTGAACTTGTAGCTCATCATTATTATTCATGATCTCTCCAATACTTTATAAAAGTATTACTCTGACAAACTCGTGCATAAAGAAGGGAAACCTTTTCACAGTAGAATGCTTGTTCAAAAGGAGTGCGTCTCGGTGTGCAGTCACTTAAAATAGTGGCATTAGAACCAAGTGCAACAGCAGTGCGCACAGTTGAATCAATACAGATAGAAGACACAGTACCCGCTAAAATTATATTAGTGGCCCCATATTTTTTGATGTTTTCGGCTAAACCTATATGTGTAAAAGCATTTAAACTTCTTTTCCCAAATACCACCTCTATAATATTACTAAAAAGGTCTAGCTGCTTAATGGTTTGAGCACCGTACGAACCTGCTTTAAATGCCCCCACCACAATGACTTTTAATATACCAATCGGATTTTTAAGCTCGCTATAATTTTGCGTAAAGTGAATGGGTGTATTAATAACTAAAGCAAATTGCTCTGCGCAGAAGGTCAATAAATAGAGTGTATTTTCCCCCACGCCAGTAATTCTTGATGACTCTTCAACCTCGTCATACAAAATGCCTTTTGGCAAAAAGTAATTGTTTTGAAAACCAATTAAAATAGGTGCTGTCTTAGAGAAATCATCCATAACTCTCTCCTTATTAATCAATTTAAGAGGCTAACTGCCAAGGTTTAATAAATTTCTCAAGTACCGCTTTTGTCACTGGCTTCTGTAAATAGTGAGTAATTCCTTTATCAAACAACTCAGCTATTTGCTCATCGCCTGTTAACCCCGTTAAAATAACTTTAGGGGTATTGTTATTAGGTGTATTTTGCCTAACTAATTGCTGCGCCACATCGCTACCAAACATTCCTGGCATACGCTCATCTAAAAGTAGCAAGTCAAATGGTTCATTTTGAGCAAGCGTTAATGCACTAGCACCATTTTCTGCACACGTTACTAAACAGCCCAGCATTTCAAGCATTACTTTTGTAGCAATTTGGCTCGGTAAGCTGTCGTCTGCTACTAATACCGATAAACGTGTTTGTGTGTGAAATGTTGTTAAAATAGTAATTAAGTCGGTATCAAAAAATGGCCAGCCTAATATTTTTTTAGATAGTTTATGAGCTTGGCTCAGCTCGTAAATGTCGTTAATAGAGCACAACTTTATGTGTGTATTTAAGCTGTCACTATTTAATTTATCAATTAATGCGTTACCACTAAGATGGCGTAAATCCTCTAGCTGTGCAGACTCTCTAAGCGTGCTATTAAATAATTTAAAATTTAAACCAAAACGATCGTGAGTATTAGCTGACATTTTTAAACAGCTTTTGAGTAACGCTTCGCAATCAGTTAAAACGTCTACATTTTGTCTAACATCAAGCGCTAAACTAACAGACTCTTTAGTTGCTAAGAGCCCGTGAAAATCCAACGTGTTTACTTGTTCAGAATCATCAATCTGATAGTGAATACTAACTCCCTGAATATTTGCTTCGAGGTTAAGTAAAAAGCACTGCTTTACTGCTGCTAGCGCCGGAGTAAGAAACGCCTCGCATTGTGCAATCATTTGCTCTGGCGGCATTTGCAAACAAACGTAGTTACATTGCAACTTGTTGATTAAGGTAATAGAGAATTTTTGACTTTGGGTTTCACAATATTTACCTATTACCCCTTGGATAATTTCTAAAACATGACTATTAATATTCATAAAGCATTCTCGTTAACCCAATGTATAGCTCTACATCATCAAGTTATGTGCCATAAATTAATTCTTGTAAACACACTTGCATTCATAGACTTAAGTATTAGACAAACAGGGCTCTGGTTTTTCATTCGCATTTTGCAAATCATATTGCTATGCATAATATGATTTATGCTTTTATTAGAATGGTGCAATCGATTTTTTTCTCTTTAAATAATTTTTCATTCATTTAAACTGATATTAATCAAATTGAGGAGAAAGCTATGTTAACCGTAATTTTTGGCCGTGAAGGCTGTCCATTTTGTGTTCGTGCGAAAGATGTTGCTGAGCAATTATCAAATGAACGTGATGACTTTAAATTTCGTTACATCGACATAATTAAAGAGGGCATTAGTAAAGCCGACCTTGAAAAGTCAGCGGGTAAGCCTTGCCCTACTGTTCCACAAATTTTTGTAGACCAAAATCACGTTGGTGGATTTACAGAATTTGAAGCTTACGCAAAAGAAAACCTAGGCTTGTATAAATAAGCTTTGTATTAAATATGTTAACCAGTTTAATAAACCCTACATTGAGCTGGTTAAATTTCGACCAACATCAAACACATACAAATTAGTTTCAATTTATACAAGCATTTGCCTCGCGAATCCTATATAATGCGCGCCTCTTTAAATTCGTTGAGGCGTATTAATGTCAGAACCAGTCACGTTTGAATCTCTAAATCTTTCTCCTGCAATTTTGAAGGCAGTTGAAGAGTTGGGTTACAAGACACCATCTGAAATCCAAGCTCAATGTATACCGTTATTGCTAGAAAGAAAGGACGTACTGGGACTAGCTCAAACGGGTACAGGTAAAACCGCAGCATTTGCACTGCCATTACTAAATAATATTGACCCGTCTGTGAAACAGCCACAGATCCTTGTACTCACACCAACACGTGAGCTTGCGATCCAAGTTGCTGAGGCATTCGAACAATATGCTAAACATGTTCGTGGTATTGAAGTATTGGCACTATATGGTGGCCAAAGCTACAGTATCCAATTAAGCGCACTTCGTCGTGGCGCTCAGGTTATTGTTGCAACTCCAGGTCGTTTAATCGATCACATTAACCGTGGCACTATCAAGTTTGATGCTCTACAAGCACTTGTACTTGATGAAGCCGATGAAATGTTACGTATGGGCTTTATCGATGATGTAGAAAGCATCATGGAAAAAACACCGCGCGAAAAGCAAACATGTCTTTTCTCTGCGACTATGCCTAAGCAAATTCAAAACATCAGCAGCAAGTATATGAACAATCCTGAACAGGTTCATATTTCTGCGCGTAACTCTACAGTATCATCTGTTGAGCAAGTGTTTTGGAATGCAAGCGTACATAAAAATAAAGCTATTGTTCGCTTCTTAGAAGCTGAACAGTATGAAGGTGCTATTGTTTTCGTACGTACGCGTAACGATACAGTACAACTTGCTGAGTTATTAGAGCGCGAAGGTTTCTCTGCTGCTCCACTTAATGGTGATATGAACCAGCAAGCACGTGAACGCACTGTAGAACGCTTAAAAAGCGGCATGCTAAATGTTGTTATTGCAACAGACGTTGCTGCTCGTGGTCTAGATGTTGACCGCTTAAGCTTAGTTATCAACTACGATATACCACAAGATTCTGAAGCCTACGTTCACCGTATCGGCCGTACAGGTCGTGCTGGTCGTACTGGTAAAGCAATTTTATTCGTAAAACATAACGAACGTTATTTACTTAAAAATATCATTCGTCATACGAAGTCTGAAATTGCACAAGTTGAATTACCAACTGCAAAAATCGTTGAAGAAAAACGTATTGAAGCGTTACAAGCAAAATTAACTATTGCGCTTGAAAACAAAGATATTACATTCTTTAACGAGATAGCTACTAACATGGCTGAAAAACTTGAACTTCCTCTTGAAAGCTTAGCGGGTGCGTTACTGTGTTTAGCACAGCAACAGTCTCCAATTAAAGTTGAAGAAGTTAAGATTCAACCTCGTGAACGTAACGAGCGTAACGATCGCAACCCACGTAGTAACGACCGCAATGATCGCGGTGGTGACCGTGGACGTCGTAACGAACGTGGCGGCGAACGTGGTGGTGAACGCGCTGAGCGTAAACCTCGCGAACGTAACAGTCGTGATGCAGGCCCTATGGATACTTACCGTATCGAAGTAGGTCGTGAACACGGTGTTCAGGTTAAGAACATTGTTGGTGCTATCGCTAACGAAGCTGACATCTCAAGCAAGTTTATTGGTGATATTCGTTTACACGACAATCACAGTACGGTTCAATTACCGCAAAACATGCCTAAAGATGTACTTGATCATTTCCAAAAAGTGTTTATTTGTAAACGTCCTATGGGCTTAACAATTACACAAGATCAAGGCCCTGCTGAGCCACGTGCAGAACGCTCTGAGCGTCCAGCTGGTGACAAAAAGCGCACCTTTAGTAAAGATAAAGACGATAGCCAACGCGGTGATAAGCGTACTGGCCCTCGTAAAGAACGTCGCCCAGTAAGCTTCACAGCTAAATAAGCAACGACTCTTTAATAAAAAACCTTGCCACGAAAGTGACAAGGTTTTTTTGTTTTTAAGCTGCTGCCACAGTGAATACAAAGTAAACCTTCGCGTCAATTCAATAGCAGCTTGAGATAGTTTTTTTAGCCTGAGTTCGGGTTACTTAATGTCTAAAAATATATTCCTCTGATTTTTAAAATAACAAAAATTCTGTAAACTAAACAAAGGCTATAGTTCACGGATGAATTAAAAATTGAAAAAGATTTACGACAACTTGCTCTTTGTAGCAATAATACTCTCCATTTTATTATGCATCACTATTCCTATTTTAATGGACTTTACAGATCCACCATTCATCTCAAATGAGCTATACGACGTTGTTTTCTTTATAGCCGTCCCTATTATCTGTTGCGCACTATTTATCTATTTAAATATACTTATATTCAATAAATACAAACGCTGCAGTAAATATAGAGAATCACTTAAATACAATTTTTCAGATACAAAAATGAAATTGGCATCCATTTCCATGTACCCATTATCCCCTTTATTAATCTATGGAATACTCTATATTTTTATCTCTGATCCCATTAAATTATGGGCTTACTACACGCAAGGCGGCTATTGGTATAAGGAATATATACTGACCGATGTACAAAAATGTGGCACCGAGTATGAAGATAGTTGTACTCATTTATACTTCAAAGACCCTAAAACGAATAAAATTCATGATTTTAGGTGGTACGACGCTAAGTCTACAATAATAAACAACAAAAACGATTATGTGTATATTGTTGGTGAGGCCAACTTATTTGGCTATATAGTGAGAGATTTAGAAAGGTAACTTAGACTTACTTTTACATTACAGAACTTTTATTTAAAAACCTCACTCAAGTGAGTGAGGTTCATAAATCAAGGTTTAGGTTAAGGTTAAGGCAAAGCTGGGTAAACGTAGCTAGCATCAAGCCCTAGTGGAATACCAAGTGCCCAGTAACCTAATAAAAAGATACTCCAGCCAATCATAAAGGCGATTGAGTACGGTAGCATAATAGCAATTAAAGTACCTATACCTGTGCCTTTCACATACTTTTGACAGTACACCACCACTAATGGGAAATAAGGCATTAACGGTGTAATAATATTAGAACTTGAGTCACCTACACGATAAGCGGCTTGAGTTAAGTCTGGCGAAATGCCAAGTTGCATTAACATCGGTACAAAAATAGGGCCAAGTAACGCCCATTTTGCTGAACTTGAACCTACAAACAAGTTAACAAAGCCAGTTAAAAAGATAATGCCCACAACCGTTACTGCACTTGGCAATTCCATTGCCTTTAATAACTGTGCACCTTCGATTGCGAGTAATGCACCTAAATTTGATTTACTAAATGCAGCAATAAATAGCGAACAAAAAAACGCCATAACGATATAATATGCCATGCCGCTCATCGCTTTACTCATAGCATCAATCATATCTTTTGAAGTTTTAAAGGTACCTACCGTAAAACCATATACTGTGCCAGGTAGCCAAAAAAGTAAAAATATTAGTGGTACAATTGATTGCATTAAAGGGGAGCTAAAATTAGTAAGGGATCCGTCACTACTGCGCATTGCAGAATCGTCTGGAGCAGAGACAAATGCTAATAACGCAAGCCCTGCAATCATCACGGTACTGGCTATATAAAAGGCACGTTTTTCATCACTACGTGCATCTTCAAATACAGGTAAGTCCTCTTTAGCACCATCAACCGCTGTTTTTTGTAAACGTGGTTCAATAATTTTATCGGTAATGTACCAGCCTAATGCCACAATAAATAAGCTAGATGCTGAAGCAAATGCCCAGTTATTTAACGGGTTAATTGTCATTGCAGGATTAATTATTTGCGCCGCACTTTGGGTAAAGCTTTGTAGCAATGGATCAATCCCTGATGGAATAAAGTTAGCCCCAAAACCACCACTGACTCCTGCAAATGCCGCTGCTATACCCGCAAGCGGATGGCGTCCTGCAGCATAAAATATAACACCGGCAAGTGGAATAACTAATACATAACCTGCGTCAGTAGCGGTATGGCTCACAATGGCTACTAAAATGATTGAAGGCGTTAATAGCTTTTTAGGAGTAACTTTAAGCATTAACTTAAGACCGGTATTAATAAAGCCCGAATGCTCTGCAACACCTACACCTAACATAGCTACTAAAACGACACCTAAGGGAGCGAAGCCGGTAAAGGTTTTTACCATAGAGGATAAAAAGGTAGCGAGCGAATCACTTGCCAGCATATTATTAATAATAATCGCTTCGCCGGTACGTGGGTCTATTGCATCAAAACTTACGCCTGAAAACCACCACGACAAAAACCAAATTAATAACATTGCAAATAGAAATATTACGGCTGGATCTGGAAGCTTATTGCCAACCCGTTCAACAAAATTTAAAAAACGCGCAACAACCCCTGAAGGTAAAGCGTCTTGATTATTATTCATTTTTATTGTTCCTAAATTTATTTTTAGTAACAATATCGCATAAAAACAAAACAGTAAATTAACATAAAAATTAGCTTTAAAAGTTTTGGACACAAAAAAACACGATAGTGATAAACAAATCGTGTTTTTTGTATCACTTACTTTTAAGCGAGGGCTTTAACTTCTTCCCACAAGCGTGCAACTAATGTCTTATCTTCTTCGTTAAGCTCACCATTACGATACGCTTTAACTAAGCTCTGCTCTACAGTTTCGTTTAGCTCATCTATACTGATTGTCAGCTTTTCTACTTCGGCATAACCAACTGCAAGATCAAAATGACCTCGTAAATAGCCGCCTGCAAATAACTCATCATCAGTTGCTTTTATTACTAAATCATCGAAGTACTGCTGGGCTGCATCGATATAGTTCACTAAACTCATTTATTAATCTCCTGGTTTTGCAAAGCACCTGTATTTTCAAGGTTTTGGTGCCCTACTGCATACATAATATGGTCGTTAAATCCGGTGGTTACTTTAATATAACCCGTTAATTCATCATCTAATTCGCCATCGCCTGTATCACAAATAAGGGGGCGACCATTAAGCGCTTGTAGTTTTGTTTTTGTTGCTACTACAATAATGTTTTCTTTTCCAATTGCGCGTATAAGCGCAGGGCTCAATTGCTGATTACCACGGCCAAATATATGCCCTTGCCCGCCAATGAGCGTAATGACTAACTTAGTACTTTGATCATGTGTAAGCTCAAGTAATTGCTTCGCCGTTAAATCTTGAGCAACTAAGGTTTGATCTTTTATTAAATCAACGCCAAGCAACGTATTCTCAAGTCCCATTTCTTCCATTATGGCCTCAACGGTTGAGCCGCTACCCATAATATAAAATGTATCTTCATCCATTTGCGATACAACATGCGCAGCAATATCAGCTAGTACTAATTCATCGGTTTCTTTACCGCCATTTTTAACAGCCTGCATATAACGTACTTCGCTGGGTGTTTGCATTTCGCCATAACGTTTTGCTTTTACCGTACCTTGCCTAAAGGCATCTTCATCTATATCCATTACATCTGCATCAGCTAAGGTAACTAACTCCCCCTTAACCAGCATTTCGACTACGCGCCCTGCAGCTTTGGGTGTAATGGCGTATACACCAGAATGAATTTTACAGCCTGCAGGAATACCAAGTACCGGAACGGTATCCTCTATTGCATGGCAAATATTACGCGCTGTACCATCGCCTCCAGCAAATAAAACTAAATCAGCACCAAAGTCTTTAAGTACTTTTGCTGCTTCTTTTGTGTCATCTGGGGTTGTTATTACTGCAGAGTTGTATACAACCTCTACATTAAAGCCTAAGGCTTTTGCTGTTTGCTCACCCATGTCACCGTTAACGGTGTAAATGGTTAAACGCTCTTTATAAGGCAATAGCACTTCAAGCGCTGCTTTTGTACGGCTATTTGCTTTTGGTTCTGCACCTAATTCGATTGCTTTAGCGGCTGTGTGTGCGCCATCACTACCTTTTAAGGCAACTGTGCCGCCTAAACCTGCTACTGGGTTTACAATTAAACCTAATTTAAACGCCATTACAAAGCTCCTTTGGGTGTTGCCAATTAAATTGCTGCGCTGTTAATGGCCACTGTGTATTATAAAAATCAGAGAGTGCTTTTAAAAGTGACTCTGTACGAGAGTTAAAGCCATTTTCGATTAACGATAATACGCGTGCATGTACTCGCTGCTGAAAATCAAACCGACATGTTTGCTCGCCGTTTAAGTTATCCACCGACACATTAAAATTAAACCCTGCTGCGGTGCTTAATAACCACTCTATAGCTTGAGGCTTTACTTCTACGTTTTCAAACTCAGCTTGTTTTTGTTTGTTGCGCCCATCAGGACAATACCAATAGCCGTAATCTTCTAATAAACGACGTGCATCGCCTGCAACCAACCAGTGTGCAACCTCATGTAATGCACTAGCATAAAAACCATGCGCAAATACAACTTGGTGATATGGCACGTGCTCTGTTGCTGGTAAATACACAGGTTCAAAATCGCCTTTTATCAGACATGTATTATGACTTTGATAAAAAGTGCGTTCAAAAATTGAAATTAGATCAGCTATTTGATGCATAAAATTAGGCTAATTTTTCTCGGTTGCAGCGCTATTTTGCGCAGTAAAAACGAGACGAATTGTACGGGCTTTTACAACTAAAGTAAAAATAAGCTCCTAGTGTTTACCACTTAAACAACAATACTTATAAATAAACTGCTTGCACACATAGATAGGAAACACCAATGCCACACGATCATAAAGCCAAACCTATTTGCTTATTACGGCGCATTGATTTATTAGGATTACTCTCTATGTTTAATAACAAAAGTATCAGTCTCAACTTATTTGCTATTCCTTAGGAGCTACTTATTAAAGCTGTTAGGTAAGTTAGTGATGGGCTAAAAGAATGGGGGATAAGCTCTTTTTATTATAAAGGTTTTAGTGTTTCACAAAGTATTACTTCGATTACGTTGAAAAGTAAAATAAGTGGCTAATGTATCGCTGCTGCACTACTAAAAATAGGCAGCCTTAATAAAGGCTGCCTGCCATTTCGCGTTTATTAATCGCGAGTTGGTGTTACCTTAGGTGAATAAACTTGTGGTTTTTTATGTACTTCTACAAACTTTTCACTAACATCCGATTTGTCTGATGCAGCTGCTTTAGTTAACGAAGGAGTTAATGCTTTGGTGCTCTGTAGCAGCTTAGAATCCGAAGCAAAGCCAAGCATTTCAAAGTCATCAATTATCCAGCCTCTAAAGCCATTGTAGAGCCCATCATTCGTTTGGAAGTCAAAACGTATGACAACTGATTGACCTACATAATCAGTTAGATCTAGCTCTTCAAGCACCCAAACAGGTTTACGATTATAACCACCCGATGAGAATGGTTTTGCCTTACGATCTGCCTCATTTGGATCAACAAAAGGGTTTAGCTTCTTAAGTGTTTCAAAGGTTTCACCACTGTCAGTACTTATTTGCACTTCCATGATATCGTATCCATTCTCATTAGGATTTACTGATTCAATTTCCCACCATGTTCTAAATTTAAGAAGTGCGGCACTAACTGATGTCAAGTCAATCGCAGGCGATACAAGCTGCCCTGAATTTGCTTGCTCTGAGCCCCCGCCACTAAGAAGGTAATCATTACTGTTTTGTGTGCCTATGAATGTACCCGTATCTTCCTGACCATACCACCACGCACTGTTACCGCTCGATGCTTTAGGTAATAACGCTTTTGGGCCTTCCTCATCTGGCGCTAGAGAAGTATATCCTCCATCAACTAAGGTATTAGTAATGCTATTATTTGCGAGGTCAACCTGGTTCCAAAATCCTGTAAATTGCCAGCTATTTTCACCTTCTTCAAAGCCATCAGAAAATATTATTTGCTCTTCTAAATTTTGGCTAACAAGTGTGAAATTCTCTAGACGCTCTTTACCTGCCAATATGATAACTTCTTCACGCACTGAGGTTGTATAACCGAATGCAGAAACTTCCATTATGAAAGATTCAATTTCACCACCATCCGAATCACTTTTTGAAATATTCGAAATAGCAAATTCACCATTACTATCAGTAGTTGAAGCGGCAAAGAAACCATTTGTTTGCTCACCACCAGAAATCCTTACAGAGGCACCTTCTAATGGATTACCGTTACCATCAACAATAAAACCACTTAAAGAGCCAACAGCACCCACTTCAGCAGATGCTAAATTTAAGGTTGTTTGAATTGTACTTTCATCATTAACGATGATTGAGGTAGCGGCTGTTTGGTAAGCTTCTTTAGTGCCATATGCTTTATATGATCCCGCTTCTAAGTACATATTACTAACACCTAACGAATCTGTGTAGCTAGACATTTCAAAGTTTTGTCCTGTGTCAGATTCAAGGCTAATTTGTACGCCCACTTGCGGCTCAAGGGATACAGTGTCTTTTGCGGTTAATATGACTGTTGAGTACTCAAATTCAAACTCCTTAACAACAACAACTTCTGATCCACTCGTAGGGTTAAGCAAGTTAATAGTTGCAAGCAAGCGATGTCTTGAAGCGCTCGTATCAAGATCAACTAGTAATTCGCTTTCGGTTGTTGAGCTAGCTTTAACCGTTTGCCATTTATCTGAGGCACCAAAAGACTGCAGTTCCCAATCGATATTTTCTACTTGTAAATCAGTATCTATCGAGTCAAATAATAGTTGTGTTTGAGCCGTAAAAGGATCGGGTATAGCATTTGAAATGATCACTTTGCTATCAATAATTGCCTGTGCTTTTTCTAAAGCTTTTTGTGCATTAACAATTGGAATTTGGTGAGCTAACGTCGCAATATTAGTCCCCTCATCCACACTCTCTGATGGAGTAATATAACGCTCAGTCACAAACTCTGTTGCACTATCAATTAATATATTTTTTACCTCTTCGCCTGTAAAATCTGGGTAAATAGAATATATGAGTGAAGCCACCCCTGTTACTATAGCTGCACCTGAAGATGTCCCCGAAAAAGCACTTGTACCATCTCCATATTGACTATCTGTATAATATTGAGAATTTGACTTCAAGGTTTTATAAGAAGTCGGTGCTGCTATATCTACTGAGCTCCCATAGTTACTATAAAAAGGTAAACGGTTATCATCACCAACAACGGCAACAAACATCACGTTCTGCTGCTTTTGTAAATTACCGTTACTAGTAAAGTGAAGAGCTGAGCTATGTAAGCGTGCATCCACACCGTAAATATTATTGCTGTTGCCCGCACCATTGCCGATGCCATTACCTGCAGACCACACTAATAACTTATCTAAATTACTTTCTGCTATTTTTCGGTAGGGTCTAGAAGCGACTAGAGCAAGCGTATTTCGCTCTTCTAAGCTAACAATGTTCGATGGGTCGAAAGAAACTGGAATATAACCAGGGATTGACCATGAGCTATTTACCGTCACAACACCCGCTTTTGATAATAAAGCTTTAAGGCTTTCTTTACCCCAATTACCTAAGATTAATTGAGAAGACCAGTTAATCCCAGACATGCCTGTCCCATTATTGGTAGCGGCACCAATAGTACCTGCTACAGCTGTACCATGATCAGAAACTTGGGACGTCAATACTTCAGAGTAGCGTCCTTTTAGCTCTGGATGGGTTGTATCAAAGCCACCATCAGAAATTGCTACTAAAACATCAGTGCTACCCGTTGTAAAGTCCCATGCAGCAGTTGCTAATATTTTCTCTAGATGCCAGTTATCGCCGCCATCAGTGAAGTCACTACCGTCATTTGGTATTGTATCTTCTTGTCGTAATACGTTCTGCCCTTCAAAAACACGGTTATCAACACTTGAAACGCCCTGCTCTAGCTTTAACAGCTCCATTGCTTCTTTAGTCTTTAAATCACTTTCATCATATTCAACTAATAAGCCCTGTGTTTCGTCATAACCTTTTACAACTAACTGCTCATAATTAGCCACGAGCGTTTTAAGTGCATCCTTATCAAGTGAAGACGAGTAGACCCAAGATTGATTTGATATCGCCCCTATTAGCTCGTTAACTTCAGTAGTATCATCATTACCAGAAACTTTTAACACATCAAATTCAAAACTTGGAGTAATACTAAATGTTGTACTTTTAACGCTATCATTATCTTTTGACTGCGCAATTAATTTATACTCACCCACGGCAGTTGGAGTAAGAGTTACTGATTGATCTTCAGATTTAGTTAACGTTAATGCTGAAGTCTCTGGTTGCATTTCCACCTGCCAGTTAATTTCACCTAAATCATCGTCAGAAATAAAATTAATAGCCACTTCTTGGTTTTGTACTGGCACAGAACTAAAGCTAATTGCGGTATTGCTTAGCTGTGCAAATACCGGATTAACTGTAATAATCACACTACCAGTGACCACCTCACCTGCAGAGTCTTTGACTGATAACTGAAACTCTAAATTTGCTTGCTCAGAGACATCTGGCGCTATAAATGAGGTCGAAGCAGTTGTTGATGTGTTCAACTCAACACTTGTCCCATCAGTTTGAGACCATTCATATGATAACTCGCTGCCTTCAGGGTCCGTTCCCTGAGCAGTTAAAACAACTTCAGTATTTTCATCAACACTTTGATCATCTCCCATTACTAACGCTGGAGGCTTATTTTGTAATGCTGTTGGTTCGACACTTTTATCATCACTTCCACACCCAACCAAAGACGTTATAGTGATCGCAAGTAGTAATTTTTTAAAATATTTAACTTCTGTATTTAATCCAAATTTAGTTTGTCGCATTCCTGCTCCTTTTTAAAATCCATGATAAATATTTACTTAGCTAATAAAAAACGATTTTACGTCTCTATAAAGATAGATAAATCCTCATAGAAACACGCTAAAATTGCGAGAGTAAATAATAGATTGATTGCGGCAGGAAGTTACAGATCATGGTAAAGACGAGATCCAACTTCCTTGTTGCTATGATTAGTATTTAATATAGTTAAGCTAATAGTTTTATATACCAATCAATTTCTTATTTAAAGAGTAATTCTTTGTATAATTATAAAGCACTGGTTTATTTAATAATAAAAAACAGAACTTAATTAACATTAGCATTACGAGAGAGAGAAAACCATAGTCTATTCTTCAAGATTGAATTTATATTAATATATTTTTTATTTAGCTGTTTTAGCTTATTTTTATTCAGTATTTGAGTCTATTCGATTTGAAAAAGACATCACCTTATTAAGCGTTGTGTTATGGTTTTGTAAAAAATAGAAATGAGATCAGTTATTTTCCGCACTAAAAAACGAGACGAATTGTATGGGCTTTTACAACTAAAGTAACAATAAGGCGTGATAGTAAATATAAGCAGACTAATCTTTCACTTTATTGATATTTTTAATAATACCTAAACAGTAAAGAGTATTACCAAGTTCTTTACGCTGTGTTTTTTCACTAGAGGTTTTATTGGCTAAGCTAGTTAACATATCGTACCGTTTACGTAGAGTTAGTATATATCTGGCATGTCTACGGCATTCAAAGCAATGAGTACAGTGTGAATCGACCCAAAATCTTAATGTTTCAAACCAATATTGCTGCTCTTGAGCAAAAAAAATAAATGCCTTAGAGCAAGTCCCGCACTTCTCTTCAATATCAACATAAAGTGCCCGAGGATAAATGGCATAGTTTTGCTTTTTTATATCAGCCAATATTACCGTATTAGGGAAGTATTTAAGGCTCGAGTAACGCCAGTGCGCATTCTCTATCGCCTCTATTGTCACTGGGGTATTGGTAGTTATTGGTGTATTGCCATACCTTGGGTGATTTAGATACATGAGCTGCCTAGTTTAAACTTATGATTTTAAGGTATAAAACATGCCATATAAGAAAACAATAATTATACAGGCGTTCCTGCTTCATCACACTCTACAATATCGGTCTCGGTTAATGCCTGAGTGATCCATGCTTGCAATACTGGGCAGCGCATCACAAAATCACAATATTGCTGCGCCTCTGGCGATAACGTAATTTGATAGGTTTTTAAGCGCAGTACAACAGGCACATACATGGCATCAGCAATACTAAAGTCACCAAAAAACCACTCATTTGGAAACACATCTTGTTGCTGTGCAAATATCTCGTCTATACGGCCTATGTCTTTTAGTGCTTCGCTCGATAGGTCTACTTTACGGGTTGCTCTTATATTCATTGGCATTTCACTGCGCAGTGCCATAAAGCCTGAATGCATTTCAGCGCTTAGCGCACGCGCTTTAGCTCTTTGGGTAATATATTTTGGCCATGCAGCGCCTGATAAGTAAGCATCGTTAATATATTCACAAATTGCTAGCGAATCCCATACCTGTAAATCGCCATCAATTAACGCTGGGACTTTTTGCAAAGCAAAGGTCTTTTTTAGTTCATTGTAAAAGTCGGGGGTGTCGAGTACCAGCTGGGTTTCACTAAACTCAACATCAAATTTACTCATTAAATACCATGCGCGTAATGACCAGCTAGAGTAGTTTTTATTACCGATAAATAATTGCATATTGTAGATACCAAAGTGAATAGACGTTCCTACCTTACTAGGTGATTTAACAACCAACAACATTTTGTTTAAAGTCTCTTTGCTAACTGTTACTTAAAGCTATTAATTACTCACTCAACTGCTTGTTTAAATGCTTTTTTAATAGTTGTGTATTACGCGTGTTAGCTTTAAAAAAGGCATCAAAAATATCACCAAAAAATGGCACTAAACCGCCCACAAAGTCTATGAGCATATTGATAATCATCTTAGTTTTTATACGTTTACTCACACCTAAACGCTGGGCTTCTATCAGCACATAACTTGATAAAATTAGCCCTGCGGCATCACCTATAACGGGAATTAAACCAATCACAGCCTCCAAACCTATATTAAATTTAGTAAAAGGAATGCCAATGCTGCTATCAGTTAACTTACTGAATCGCTCTAGTCTTGCGAGTATTGCTTTTTGTTTAGCGCTATTATTCATAAAATCTCACTTTAATAATCATGAATTAACCCTACTCATTCATTAAAGCTGTTAATTTAAGCGTACTAAGGTACGTATTCTTTTAGGCTCTGTTAAATAAAGAAACTGCTGAAAGTCATGAGATGCGTTTATTAACATCTCCCCATCATCTTTGCCTTTAAAGATCGCCTTACTCCTTCCTGTATTAAAGTCTATTTCATTCATCTCATACCCGTCTTTATCTGCAAGTGTTACTGTCATAACCGTTTCGTGAACGGCCAAACCAATAATCTCTTTTGTTGGTGATTCCCAAATAATTTCTAACTCATTTTTTTCGTTAAGCCTAAATACTTGTTTATCATTAGAAAAGTAAACCAGATCCCGTTCATCAATATCCATTGCATAACACTCCAAGCGCTTTCCTGAACCTGTATAAGGTGTTAATTCAAGCGTCTCTAAATCAAATTTAGCAGGGTGAAAAGTAACACCGTCTGCAGCGCGATAAGAAACTAAAATAGCAGCTTCGTGGTGATACATTTCTCGTAGATAAAATGAATGGTAGGAATGAGGAATACTCTGAAAGCTTTCTTCTTCTAGATTAATTCTAAATAGTGTATTTTTACTGGCAGTGATCACTTCCTCACCGTCTTTTGACCACACTATACCAAATAATTCTTCATTGTTTGGGTTAGAAAAAATCAGCGTTTGCGTCCCATTCTCATACAAAAATAATTGCTTTGTACCAAATCGGTGAGATTCAAATACAAATTTAGACGAATCGGGAGAGTAAACCGGTAAAAAGTCGACTGAAGAGGTATCTACAAGCGTTTCGAATTGCGTTGGCTCTTGACGAGTTGAGCGGATAATATCCACATCAACCTTTACTAACTCCATTAAAATGTCGTTACCTGACAACGAGAAATGCGCGTCTCTAATAATGTGGTAGTTATTAAACGCCAACTTAGTCAGGTGACCCTGTAAATTTAATAGCTGAAGTTGATGTTTATTACTAATCAATAATTGTTGTGCATTGGGGTGCCAGCTCAACCCCTGCACTCCATCTTCAACCGTTGCTAATGTTTTAGTCGAGCTTGTTTCAATATCGAACAAATCAATTCTGTATTGGTTTTGACCAGATTCAGAAGTTAGAGCAATATACTGCTGGCTCGGTGATAATGCATGTAACATCATCCAATCTTGCCCAGCAGCTTCCTTAACAACACGTTTTACTTGGGTTGTTAAATCAATTGTACTTAGTTGAGTATGATTATCGCTTTGGCGTTTTTCAATGAAATAAATATTATTGTTATTCGCCCACTCTAACTGTTGGCTCGTAACCTTAAAGTCTTTAAAAGTATAAATTGTTCTATAGTTTGCAGGTTGTAATGTCAGCTTGTCTAAAGTGAAATACCCCAATGTTTGGGTATCATCCTGATTCACAAATGCGATTTCACTGTCATCACTGCTCCACCCTAGGCTGTGATAGGTTGATTGCTTTTGTGTTAATTTAACTTCTTTTCCTGAGCGTAAGTTTTTTAACCAAATAGCTTGCTTCGACTTATCACCACGCACAAAGGCTATATATTCACCATTATGTGACAAAGAAGTGCTCGATTCATTTTCTTCACTCGAAGAAATAGGCATCAATTTAGTAAAACGTGTCTTTACCTGCGGTGTATCGGGGTAAAGCCAACTTGCGATCCCACTCAGTGTAACCATTAAAATTACCAACACTGATAAGTATATACACTTGGGTCTATTAAGCTGAGCAACGTCTACCTCAAGGCTATAGCCTCGTTTAGGGTGAGTAATAATATACCGTGGATTTTTTGAATCTTCACCCAATGCTTTTCTAAGCAATGCAATACAGCGCTGCACATAGCTGGGGCTAAATGTAGCATTTGGCCATACGGCTGAAAAAATTTGTTCTTGGCTAACCACAGTGCCCCGATGTGAATACATATATTGCAATACATCCATGACTTTGGGTTCAACGACTTGCTCTGTGTCAGCTGATGATATTTTACAGCGGCTTACATCTATAGCAAATTCCCCTATTACAAAACGGCCCACTGACTACTCCAATAAATTACTATAAATCATATATTAAGGTTTTCTTAAGAGAAACTCTAGGGTAATTCCATTGCTGCTTAATCTATTATCCGTAATGCTGATAGCATTATTCATTAACAATTAAAATCCATGCTTCGTATCTTATTTATCTTAACCATTTTTGTTAGCGCCTTTTTGCTATTTCAAATTCAACCTATGTTATCTAAAGAGCTGTTACCTCGATTTGGGGGCGGGGCATCGGTGTGGTCTGCCAGTCTATTTTTTTATCAAACTGTTTTATTGCTTGGCTATTTTTATGCACACTTTTTAAGTCGTTATCCACTAAAAAAACAAATAGTAATCCATATTTCGCTCGTTGTTTTAGCAAGCTTAATTAGCCTTAACAAATTCCAAGTTAATTTTACTTTAACCCCCAACTGGTCAGTGATGGTAAACTTGCTGAATCAAATTGGCTTAGTATTTATGTTGCTAAGTGCCACAAGTGTGCTTATGCAACGATGGTACATAAAGCGCGGTGAAAATACAGTGCCTTATCATTGGTATTCGGTTTCTAACCTAGGCTCTTTATTGGCTTTAATAAGCTACCCAATTATATTTGAGGTGTTTTTTTCACTGCAGCAACAAAAAAATTACTGGCAAATAGGGCTGCTTATCTACTGCATGCTATTAATCTGTTTAGCTTATAAGCTATTGAGCATGAGCAGCAAAAAAAATAAATCACCGTTACCGCTTACAAAAAAAATGTCAAAAAAACCAAATGTACTTTGGATTATTTTATCCGCGACAAGCTCAATCATGTTAATTGCGACAACACAAATGATCAGCACTAATATCCCACCAATGCCACTTGTATGGGTCGTGCCGCTTGCTATCTATTTAGTGACTTTTAGCTATACGTTTGCCAGTAAAAACAACTATAATCGTTCTGTTTGGGTATATGCTTTTATATTAAGCGCGTTTGCAGGGTTGATAATGTACTTTTTAGGGAGCCAATTTAACGCTATTGCACAAATTATAATTTATAGCTTTATTTTATTTACTGGCTGCATGATTTGCCACGGTGAACTTAGAGAACTTGCACCACAAAGCACATTGCTAACACACTTTTACCTGTATATTGCTTTAGGTGGCGCGCTTGGCAGCTTATTTACCACGTTACTTGCTCCCGTGTTATTTGAACAAATCACCGAATATATCGTCAGCTTGGCAGTACTACTTACTCTCATTAGCTACATTCAAATAACTAAATTAAAAAAAATAAATACGCTGCTAATCGGCGCGTCAGCTCTGTGGTGTGGCTGTTATCTCGTTCTTTATTTTAGTTTCAATCAATATAACGTTGCATCACAAAGAAATTTTTATGGCTACCTCACAGTAAAAGATATCAATACTGCAGAGCTTGCGCAAAGACGCTTAATTGATGGCACCACAATTCATGGTTCGCAGCCTTTGCATAGTCAAAATTCACTCACTAACAGTTACTATCACCAGCACACAGGCGTAGCTAAGTCGCTCGCGATACTTAAAAACCAAGAAAACCTCAGCATGGGCGTCGTAGGATTAGGTGCAGGAGTATTGGCTAGCCTGGCTGACAAGCACGATACAGTCCATTTTTATGAGCTAAACCCCGCAGTATACAAAATGGCTGATACGTATTTTGATTATCTTAAAAACAGCCCAGCTAAAGTAAATGTAACCATTGGTGATGGCAGAGTTTCATTAGTAAACGAGCTTAAAAACAATGCCCCTTTAATGAATGCCTTGGTTATTGATGCATTTTCAAGTGATGTAATTCCCGCCCACCTATTAACTCAGGAAGCGTTTGAGCTTTACTGGCAACGATTAAGTGAAAACGGTATTTTAGTTATCCATATATCAAATAACCATATAGATTTACTACCAGTGCTCCAAGCGCATAGTACTAACTTTGCAAAAGCATTAATAAAATTTAAACATAATTCAACAAAGCTCACCGCTTTAAATTCGGAGTGGGTTGTGTTAACAAGTAATCAACTATTTTTAGATGCTATTAAGGTAAGTGATTTATCGCCGATGAAATCCTATCTAAAAACTGAGTTAGTACATTGGACGGATCAAAAAAACAGCTCATTACCGCTATTAAAATTTTAAGCTAAACTTGGGGGTACAGCCCCCTTAAAAATATAAAAACCACTTCGTATTTAAATTATATCCCCCTCTTAATGACAGCAACAATATTGGTTTCTGTATTTGATTCAGTTACCTAGTACTGTAACACCGAGTAAGTAACCACATAATCCGATAAAACAAGAGTTAGTGAAATAATCACTGCAAATTTTTAATAGTCACAAAACTTGATTTATAAAAGAGTAAACGTAAAAAAGCACGATATAAAACCGTGCTCTAATACACTAAACCACTCAGTTTAATTTAAAAAATAAATTAATCACACTGAGCCATTAATTGGCCCGTGTTCGTGGTTTACATGTGGATTTTGTCCGCGTTGGCGCAGTAAATGATCCATTAATGTAATAGCCATCATTGCCTCAGCAATCGGGATTGCACGAATGCCAACACACGGATCGTGACGACCTTTGGTGATCATCTCAACCGCTTCGTTGCTTGTATTAATGCTGTTACCTGGGATGGTAATGCTCGACGTTGGTTTTAGCGCAATAGAAGCAATAATATCTTGCCCTGTCGAAATACCGGCAAGTACGCCACCTGCATGGTTTGATGTAAAACCTTCAGGGGTTAGCTCGTCGCGATGCTCAGAGCCTTTTTGCTCAACTACATCAAAGCCATCACCAATTTCCACGCCTTTAACTGCATTAATACTCATTAATGAGTGTGCAAGTTCAGCGTCAAGGCGGTCAAATACTGGCTCACCAAGACCTACCGGTACGTTGCTTGCCACTACTTTTACTTTAGCGCCAACTGAGTCACCTTGCTTTTTAAGGTCACGCATATATTCGTCAAGCACTTCAAGCTTACTTGCATCAGGGAAGAAGAATAAGTTATTTTCAACTTCGTCCCAATCAAACGTTTCCGCCTTAATAGGACCTAGCTGGCTTAAGCATGCTTTAACTTCAATACCATGAAATTGCTTTAAGTATTTTTTAGCGATAGCGCCTGCCGCTACGCGTATTGCGGTTTCGCGTGCAGACGAACGGCCGCCACCACGATAATCGCGCAGGCCGTACTTATGCCAATACGTGTAATCGCCATGACCTGGGCGAAATACATCTTTAATTTTGCCGTAATCTTGCGAACGTTGATCGGTGTTTTCAATTAATAAACCAATGCTGGTACCTGTGGTTTTACCTTCAAAAACGCCTGCTAATATTTTTATTTGATCGCTTTCGCGGCGCTGCGTTGTATAACGGCTTTGGCCTGGTTTTCGGCGATCTAAATCAATTTGTAAGTCGGCCTCTGTGATTTCAAGACCTGCGGGAGTACCATCAACAACGCCGCCTAATGCAACGCCGTGGCTCTCACCAAAGGTGGACACTTTAAATAACTGTCCAATGCTATTACCTGCCATTAACTTTCCTCATTCCTAATGACTACCAATAGCCAAGCACACGGCTTGGCTATTCATTTTTTACTTATTTTGCAAAATACTCATCTAGCTGCTTTTTGCTAATTACAAATACACCTAAGCCGCCTTGTTCAAATTCAATCCATTCAAACGGCGCGCCCGGATACAGTGCATCCATATGTACCATAGAGTTACCAACTTCTACAAATAACAAACCGTTATCAGTTAGGTGTTCACTCGCTTCACTTAAAATAGTACGGGTTACATCTAAACCATCGTGGCCTGATGCAAGCCCAAGCTCTGGTTCATGATGAAACTCACGTGGCAGGTCAGCCATATCTTCTGCATCAACATACGGTGGGTTTGCTACTATTAGGTCGTATTTTTGACCTGGTACACCGCTAAATACATCAGACTGAATGGGTAACACACGATCGCTTAGCATGTAATCGTTAATGTTAATGTCTGTCACTTCAAGCGCTTCATACGATATATCTACCGCATCAACTTGTGCTTCCTCAAAAGCTTGAGCAAGTGCAATTGCTATACAACCCGAACCCGTACATAAATCTAATATGCGCTTTACTGACTTAGGCTCTTCAAGCCAGGGTGTAAAGCGGTTGCTAATAAGCTCAGCAAACGGTGAGCGAGGTATAAGTACACGTTCATCCACATAAAATGGCATACCCGCAAACCATGCAATGTTTGTTAAGTAAGGGACTGGTGTGCAGTCGTTAATACGTTCTGCAATAAGACCCGCAAGTTGATTTTTTTCTGTGCTTGTTAAACGCGCGTGCATTAATTCTTTTGGCGCATCAACAGGCAAGCTAAGCGCAGGCAGTAATAAGCTTACAGCTTCATCCCATGCGTTATCTGTACCGTGTCCAAAAAATATACTACTACTTGCAAATTGGCTTGTAGTCCAACGTAACCAGTCATGTAAAGTTGACAGTTCTGCAACGGCTTCTTCGAGTGTTGCTTCTTCTATTTGTAAATCGCTCATATATTTTTACCTGTATTAGCTTACTGACTGTTTTGAGTCTTTAAGACGATTGCATTGCCTATCTGCGCTGGGCAAATTACAATTGCCCCTCATTTAAGTATTGTACCGCCTTTTGCGCTGCGTTTTTACGTTTTTTTGTTTAGGTAATAGTTATGAAAAAAGACACTCCATCACATTCGTCCCTAAGCAATGACGACATAAGCTTATTTCGTCAAACAATCACAGGCGCCAAAGTATTTAAACAAGATACTCATCGTTTTGATACAAAGCCTAAGGTGTCACAAGCTAAGCAATTTGCCCAGCAAAAAAAGCAGGCTCAATCTGAATTTTTCTTCTCAGACGTTTATATTCCCGATATAGACACCCACGGCACGGTTAAATATGTAAAACCAGGCCAAGATACCTTCCTAGCTAAACAGCTTCGCCGTGGTGACTTTGCACCCGATTTGACGCTAGATTTACATGGCTTAAATAAAGAACTTGCTAAAGATGAACTCGCTGGACTCATTCACGAATGTAAAAAGCAGCATTACTATTGTGCATGTGTAGTGCACGGTATTGGCGGCGGCGTACTAAAGCACAAAGTGCCTCAGTACTTAGTACAGCACCCTGACGTAATAGCGATGCACCAAGCCCCTCTCGAATATGGTGGTAGAGGCGCTGTACTCATACTAATTAATTTACCGCAAAGTGATGAATTTAGACGCTAACTTTAGCTATTACTAGGATGTAACTACGTGCATATTTTTTCAATTATTTTTCCACTCATTTTTATTGTTGCGTTTGGTTATAGCTGTTGCCGATTAAAATTTTTCGAAAAGCAGCATATTGCAGGCTTAAGTAAATTTACTTTTTATATTAGTTTGCCTGCTTTTTTATTGTTAAATATGTCGCAAATTAACTTACAGCAAAGCATTAGCCTTTTTGCATTTTTGAGTTTTTACATACCCGTTCTGAGCGTGTTTGGGGTGGGTATTTTAATTGATCGCTTTTATTTAAATAAAAAGTATTTAAAAAATTACCAACAACACGGCGTCTTTGGACTCGCTTCTAGCTATTCAAATATGGTGTTAGTGGGTATTCCTATTGTTATTGCATCGCTTGGCAAAGAGATGATAGCCATTGCGTTTATGATCATTACTTTTCATAGCACATTGTTATTTGCACTTACTTTTTTAATAGGGGCTAAGGGCAGTAGCGATAAATTTTCGTGGTCGCACTTTGGAAAAAGTATGGTGTTAAATCCAATAGTACTGAGTATTGGATGCGGGCTTATATTAAACATATTAGGAGTAACACTGTTCACCGACTTAGCAAATAGTTTGGAGCTATTAGCTAAACCAGCAATTGCCTGTGCGCTATTTGTACTTGGTGCTAATTTAGCTTTTTATAAAATAGCAGCAAATTGGCAACCCGCGTTAATAGCATCAATTTTAAAAATATTTTTATTGCCTGCGTTAGTTTTATTGGTAGGCACCTATGTATTTAAGCTAGACACGCAAATACTTAATGTATTGGTACTTTTAAGTGCGTCCCCTGTTGGCGTAAATGCTTATCTTATTGCGAGTCAAATAAAGCAGCATGAAGCTACTCTTGCTGGGGCTGTCGTACTTTCTACTATCTTAAGTGTTATTAGCTTTACGTTTTGGCTAGCTTTATTACTTTAGCTTACAAACCGCCGGCTACATCAACAAAACTACCCGTTGTAAAAGAAGCGTGCTCCGAAGCTAAAAAGTAAATTGCTGCAGCAACTTCCTCGGGTGTACCGCCTCTGCCAAGGGGTAATTTACTTTTAAGACGATCGACTCGATTTTTTTCGCCGCCATCACTATGCATATCAGTGTAAATAAGCCCAGGTCTAACAGAGTTAACACGAATACCTTTACTTGCCACCTCTTTTGCCAAGCCAATAGTAAATGTGTCCATTGCACCTTTAGATGCTGCATAATCAATGTACTCATTAGGAGAGCCCGTTTTAGCGGCCCCCGATGAAACATTAACAATACTACCGCCATTTCCCATTCGCTTTATTGCCTCACGACTACATAAAAAAGCACTGGTAATATTTGTAGTCAAAACTTCGTTTATGCGCTCAGCACTCATTTCTAACAAAGGCATTTGTGGTTTTAAAATACCGGCGTTATTTATTAGTACATCAAGTTGACCTAACTCTTTATCAATAAAGTCAAATAACGCCAAAACATCTGCCTCTTTCGATACATCTGCTTTTATAACTTGAGCTCTAACGCCAAAGCTTCTTACTTGATCGGTTACTAGCTTCGCACTAGCTAAATCAGCTTTATAATTAATGCAAACATCATAACCATGCTTTGCAAAATATAGTGCGGTAGCTGCGCCAATACCTCGGCTAGAGCCTGTGATAAGTACAACGGGGGAGCGATTCATTAAAGCTATTATTCTTTTAAAGCTGCAACGACTGAAATTTCAACAAGTAGTGCATCACGTGCCATTTTAGCTTCCACGCATGCCCGTGCAGGTGCATAACCCTCGGGTACCCATGCATCCCATACTGCATTCATATCTGCAAAGTATTCCATGCTCTTTACATAAATAGTCGCGCTAAGCATATGTTCTTTTGAACTTCCCGCTTCATCAAGCAATGCCTCTACTTTATCAAGCATAGTTTGAGTTTGTTCTTTGATATCTTTTTGCGCGTCGGCGCATACCTGCCCACATAAATACACAGTGCCATTATGTTTTACAATGCGGCTCATGCGCGCACCTGTTTGTAAACGTTCTATTGTCATTTTACTTTACTCAATTATTTATATTTAAACGTTTTCTGGGGCATTTATACTTAAATAACTACTACGCTGGGTTTGCTCATCGTAACTAATAACAGCAACAGCGCCCGTATTAAAAATGGGCATATTGCCAGGGCTTAATTGGTCCACTAAATAACTTACAATAGGCATATGTGATACAACAAGCCATGTATTGCATTGGGGGTGAGTAGCAATAAGTGTTTCGATGTAGTCAGCAGCAATTTGAGGTTTGCCTTCGGGAATTATATCAGACGTGGTTTCGCTAAATTTAAATACGTTATTTTTAGCCACACCTGCAGCTGTTTGCTGTGCTCGAATGTAAGGACTAACTAACAGTGCATCAGGGTAATGTGCTTTACTGAGCCAAAGGCCCATTTTTTCAGCTTCATCGTGCCCTGCTTGGGTTAAATTTCTACCTGCATCATCAACCTGCATGGGTGTTGCTTCGCCGTGGCGCATTATTAGGATTGTTTTCATAAAAAATCAACCGATTAAAGAATATAAAACAGTAGCCAGTTTGCCCGTTTGTCAGCTATATTAACAATATAAATCTATTTATTTCTAAAATAGTTCTTTCATGAGATTCAGGTAAATCTTTAAGCTGTACTTCGCTTTCCTGAAGTCATCATCTGTTGTTAACAAGTAAACGTTTAGTTTCAGGAGCATCATTTGAATATCAGCCGCAATGATAACAGAGCATACCGCGCCTTTACACTGGACAATGGTCTAAAAGTACTATTAGTGCAAGATAAAGATTCTACAAAAGCGGCAGCATCAATGGCAGTTAACGCCGGACATTTTGACGACCCTCTTGATAGGCAAGGCCTAGCACACTTTTTAGAGCACATGCTTTTTTTAGGCACTGACCAATACCCAGATTCAGGCAGTTTTAATAATTTTGTTTCGCAAGCTGGCGGCAACACCAATGCGTGGACCGGCACTGAGCATACCTGTTACTTTTTTGATATTAACAATCAAGAATTTGAACAAGCGCTTACCCAATTTAGCCGTTTTTTTATTGCGCCACTTTTAAATTCAGCCGAAACAGAAAAAGAACGCAACGCAATTGAAGCCGAGTTTAAACTAAAAATAAAAGACGACGGTCGCCGTATTTATCAAGCCCATAAAGAAACGGTAAATCCAGCTCATCCATTTGCTAAATTTTCTGTAGGAAACCTACAAACCTTAGCTGACAGAGAGCGCTGTATTAGTGATGAGCTTCGTGACTTTTTTAATAGCCAGTACCAAGCTCAGTGGATGACTTTAGTTATTTGCGCAAACGAAACACTAGACACACTACAAAGCTGGACTCAAACTTACTTTGGCGCAATTAACGGCAACAAAAACCTTAAAAAGCCAGAGATCAGTGAGCCACTTTATCGTAAACAAGACATAGGAAAAATACTCCATATTGAGCCACATAAGCATATGCAAAAACTTATTATAAGTTTTGCTATGCCTAATATTGACGACTTTTATCGCCATAAAACAGTAAGTTTTATTGCCCACTTACTTGGCTATGAAGGCGCGGGTTCTCTTTATTCTATTTTAAAAGAGCAAGGCTGGATAAACGCGCTCTCTGCTGGCGGTGGTATTAATGGCAGCAACTTTAAAGATTTTAATATTAGCTTAGCGCTTACCGATGAGGGTATTGAATACTTTGAAGATATTATTGAAATGGTGTTTGAATACATTTGTTTAATTAACGATAACACCGAAAAATTGCCGCGCTTATATCAAGATAAAAAAAATCTATTACAAATAGCATTCGATAACCAAGAAAAATCACGCTTAATTGATTGGGTCAGTAATTTAAGCATTAATATGCAGCATTACGACGAAGCAAACTACGTGCAAGGCGACTATTTAATGGAAGGCTTTAAAAAAGCGACCCACGAAATGGCCATGCACTGGTTAACGCCACATAATATGCGCATCGTACTTATACATCCAGATGTAGAGCCTGAACATAAAACGGCATGGTACAACACACCATATAAAGTAGAACATATTTCACCTAGTTGGCTTGATGCCCTTAGCGAGATAAATAAGCCGCTGAGCGAAATGCTGCTACCTACAGCTAATCCTTATTTAACAAAAGAAGTGGTGTTATTTGATGTCGTAAAACCACAAACAAAACCCGAGTTATTAGTAAAAGAACCCGGTTTTGACTTTTGGTTTAAACAAGACAACACATTTCGTGTTGCTAAAGGCCATTTTTATTTGGCCATGGATTCTGATTTTGCCGTAAAAGATGTAAAACATATGGCACTCACCCGTTTATTTACAGATTTATTTATGGATAGTGTCGGCGAGCAATTTTATCCAGCAGAACTTGCGGGACTTAGCTACCACTTAACCTCGCATCAAGGTGGATTAACTCTACATACCGCTGGGCTTTCATCCAGTCAGTTAGAGCTTGTTGATCAATTAATAGATGCTTTATTTAATGTAGAAATTTGTGCAAAACGCTTTGCTGAATATAAAAAACAACTTGTAAGGCATTGGCGCAATAGCAACCAAAACAAACCAGTCAGTGAGTTATTTAGTATTTTAGGCGCAAAAATAATGCCTTGGAACCCTCAACCTGGGGAGCTTGCATCGGCATTAAAAAACACCTGTTTTCAGCAATTTAATGAGTTCAGAACAGACTTTTTTAAAGCACTACATGTTGAATCATTTTTACATGGTAACTGGCAGCAAAGTGATGCATTAGCCTTTCAAAAAAAGGTCGCAGAACACCTAAAAAACGCAGCCATAACTGAAGATTTAAGACGCCCTCTTTTTGAAATTAAAAAAGTAACTCGCTACGAGTTAGAACTTCCTTGTAGCGACCATGCCATGGTAGTTTACTATCAGGCGCAAACGGATTGCGTGGTCGAAAAAGTAAAAATGATGGCGTTAAATCATTTAATTAATCAAGATTACTTTAACGAGTTACGAACAACACAACAGCTAGGTTATTTAGTGGGCGCAGGTTATGCACCTTTTAATACTCGTGCTGGAATAGCATTTTATGTGCAGTCACCTAAGTTTGATGCAAAAACATTATTGCATCGTCATAACAGCTTTATTAAAAATTACCTTGATAACATTGATGCACTTGATGAAAACGATTGGCAACAGCAAAAACATGGCCTTAGTACTCATATTGCAGAAAAAGATAAAAACTTGCGCCTGCGCTCACAACGGTTATGGCTTGCTATTGGTAACAGAGATCACGAATTTCATATGCAGCAGCGACTTTTAGATGCCCTAAACGCACTAACACTAAGAGAAGTAAAAGTTTATGCACTAAGCCTATTTGATGATAATAGACCAAGATATGAGCTTTTAAGCTCGGCGAAAGTCAGTAAATCTCAAAATATGCCCGTTTACTCTCAATCTCTTTGACTCTAGGTTTAGCTTGTTTTAAATTATCATTTGTAAATTAGAAGTAATCAAAAAATGATAAAAACAATAATAAAACTAAGCATGCTTGTAGTACTTGCTTACTCATTTGAGCTTTTTGCCTTTGAGTCATCATTTAATTACAACTCAGACAATATACTTATACTAGCAAGCGCCATTATAGCGCTTGCTTTGCCCTACCTGTTATTTGTAATCCACAAACTTAGACGCTCACGCCGTCAACTCCGTCTTTCGGAAAAACGCCTTAAAAGTACTGTAGAAGGTAGCGGCGATACACTTTGGGACTGGAACATAAAAACAGGCGAAGTTATTCGTATTAACGATAAGTACTTAATGGATTCGACTACCTTAATGGGGTTTCCGCCAAACAAAGGCCTTATTCACCCTCACGATATTAATAACGTTGAGCACTTGTTAAAAGTACACTTTGCAGAGCAGTCTGCTTTTTTTGAAGCCACCTACCGAATCAAAGATACATTTGGTCGTTGGCATTGGGTACTCGATCGCGGAAAAATAATTGAAAAAGACGCCAACTTATCACCCCTTAGAATGACAGGTACCGTTCGCGATATATCACAGTTAAAATCAACGGAAGAGCGCTTAAACCTTTTTGCTAAATGTGTTGAATCTCTCACTGACGCCTTAGCAATTTACGATAAAAACTTTAAACTGGTTGATATAAACCCGAGTTTTTTAACCTTGTTTGGTGGCGTACGCGAGCAATACTTAGGAAAAGATTTCAACCTATCTGGGTATGAGCCAAGCTACACAAACAGAATTATTGAAATAGTAAAAGAGCGCGAACATATCCAACAAGAAGTGAAGCTTCGTAATAGTGAGCGTGTTTTATTGCCTATAGAAATATCGATAGATGAAATTAAAAACGATCAAAATCAAATAACTAATTATGTCGTTGTTTATTCAGATTTAACAGAGCGTAAAAAAGCCGAATCGCAGTTACATAACTTATCGAATCGAGATCGCACAACTAGTCTGCCTAACCGAAATTTATTTTTTACTGATTTGCAAAAGCTAGTAAAGCTCAACTCGCATCACGCCTTGCTTGTATTCGATTTAGATAACTTTAAAAAAATAAATGACTCGTTAGGGCATCAACTAGGTGACAGCTTATTAGCTAAACTAGCAATGCGCTTAAATAAACTAACCCGCGAAAATGATGTATTTTATCGTTTAGGCGGCGATGAGTTTGCTCTTGTAATGTCTGACACTAACGACATACATGTAATTACACGTATGGCAAAACAGTTTTTAGCAGCCATTGCTACACCATTTAAAATGGCTGGCCACGAACTGGCAATCACCTCAAGTGTAGGCATTGTATTATTCCCAGAAGACGGTAATACGCCTGAACTGCTCTTAAAAAATGCAGATACCGCGATGTATCATGCTAAAAAGAAAGGTAATAGCTACCTATTTTTTAACGACACGATGAACCGTCAAGCCGTTAAACGACTGCAAATAGAAAACCTTATGCGCTTTGGTTTAAAAGAAGATCATTTTGAAGTGTACTACCAACCAAAAATGAATATTCGCACAGGCAAGCTAACCGGAATGGAAGCATTAGTACGCTTTATTACACCCAAAAAAGGTATTATTAGCCCAGGCGTGTTTATACCCATAGCCGAGGAAACGGGCCAAATAATTGAAATTGGCGAAGTTGTATTAAACAAAGCCTGCAGAGACGTAAAAGAATGGCTAGATAGCGGTTTATTTAGCGGCCGAGTAGCTGTCAACTTATCAGCAAAGCAATTTAGCCTCCCCGATTTAACTTCTCGTATTGACGTTATTTTGCAAAAAAACGAATTACCGTCTTACTTTTTAGAGCTTGAAATAACAGAAGGTACTGTAATGGACGACCCTAAAGAAGCCATTGCAATTATGCGTTCGTTAAGTGCCCGAGGTATTCATTTAGCAATGGATGATTTTGGTACTGGTTATTCATCATTAGCGTATTTAAAGCAATTTCCGCTTAATACACTTAAAGTAGATAAAGCATTTATAGATGACATGACCAACGAACGTGGGCGTAATATGGTCGACTCAATAGTCACTATTGCGCATAACCTTGATTTGCATGTAGTTGCTGAAGGTGTAGAACAAGCTCATCAAATTGATATACTTAAAAAGCTTAATTGCGAAACAGTACAAGGTTATTACTATTCTAAGCCACTATCAAAAAGTGAATTTACTGAATTTTTAAAGCAGCAACACACTAAAGCAGCCCCAAGCTTAATTAGAAAAAATAAAAATGTGGCGTCGATAAATTAAGGGCGCCATATACACGCATTTATACCTACATTTCTAACTAAAGCACGACGATAATGTAGATTAAATAAGCACCAGGCCACAGGCCCAAGTAAACCGCCTAAAATAAGCCATCGCTTAATTGGCATACCTTTTTTAATGGCTTCTAAATACATTAAAGCTATAAATATACTGCTTAGTAAAACTATAAACAAAATTACCCTTTAAAGTTGCTCAAAAATACGGCACTTATTCTAACGCTAACGTGATTAAATTTAAAGCAACAAATCCCCCGCGTGCACAAAAAAGCCGAATCTGTTAAACACAGATTCGGCTTTTAAAATTATAATTTATACCAATCTGCTTATATATGGGGTCTATTTAACGTTAAGAAAATTACGCTAGAACTAGGCAAAAGTTTTTATATCTAGTTGTTCTCGGCAATTGCTCCCTGCATTGCTCTACCTCCTGCATCCATGCAGTCGTAAATGAAAAACTTTTAACGACGTTATAGTGCAATTTAATTCGTTAAATTGATCAAGGATTTATGCAGGTTGGTATTACAAGTTACTTTTCAGCACGACCCATAAATTTGTGTTCAACAGTATTAATACGGATACGGTCACCTGTTGAAATATGCTCTGGCACAGAAATATTTAAGCCAGTAGACATACGTGCAGGTTTTGAACGAGCACTCGCAGATGCACCTTTGATAGATGGGTCTGTTTCTTCAACAACAAGTTCAACACTTGACGGTAAATCAAGCCCTACTGGCGCGCCATCAATAACAATTACGTGTACGCCTTGTGTTTCTTCATTAACAAATAAAATTTCTTCGCTAATAGCATCTTTGCTTAAGTTATAAGGCGTGTAATCTTCATTATCCATGAACACATACTCGTCACCATCAATGTACGATAGCATTACTTCACGGCGTGTTAAATCAGCCAGCGTTAGCATGTCACTGTCTTTGAATGTTTCGTCAACTTTACCACCGGTTACCACATCGTATAAACGCATACGGTATAAACTACCACCAGCACGACCTTGCGGCACAGAGCGCACAATATCTTTTACAACTAAAACGCGGCCATTGAAGTCAATAGCAGTACCTTTTTTAACATCACTCGCCTTTGGCATGTGTGAATTCCTATTATTTTTTTGATTGCCAGAAACATACCACGAACTGGATTTTGTTCAACTAAAATTACGTTGGTTTTACGCTACATGTTGTATTAGCTTGTAAAATTTTAATTTATACTAAAATACATATAATCAAATGTGAAAAAAACTGCTATGGTAGCTTTACCGAGTATGACTTCAAGGAATGGATCATGGACCAGAAAAAAGTACATGAGTATTTAGTTAAAAAACCACTTGTTCAGGTTACAAAACCATTTGCGCAAGAGGTTGATGTATATAAAGTGAATCATAAAATGTTTGCGACTCTTGCTATTGGCAATGACGGTCAAACTAATGATGATGGTGAGGTTATTTGGTGGCTTAACTTAAAGTGCGATCCTGATGAAGCAATATCATTGCGTGATATTTTCCCGGCAGTGATCCCTGGTTACCATATGAATAAACGCTTATGGAACACAGTAATTTTAGACGGCACAATTCCACAAGGTGAAATTGAGAGAATGATTGATAACTCATTTAATTTAGTCGTAGAAAACATGCCAGAAAAAGACCGAAAAGCTATTTCACTTCACTTGTAAACACTTTTTGGGCTAGGCTACTAGCCCATTAAAACCCTACACCTTAAGCGTATAAATTAAATCGTCATATAACTTTTCGCCTATTGTATGCACTTTAAAAAGTGTATCGGCATGGGTTAAACCGCACTTACCAAGCACCTTTTCAGAACCAATATTGCCACGCGTTACGACTGCTTTAAACTGCCTAATACCACATTCTTTCCAAGCCCAGTCAATCACAGCTCTTAGGGATTCTGTCGCGTAGCCCTTATTAAAATACTTTGGCAATAATAAATAACCAAGCTCTGCGGTTTCTCCGTCATAGGCAAAGCCTGTAACACCCACAGGTTGCTTTGTTTGATTATTAATAATGAGTAAACACAGGGGATGACGTGATTTAGCATTCCACTTAGGCAAGCGTATCTCAAAGCGGTTTCTTACCAGTGACTCCATTGGCGTATCAAAACAATACTTAAGGACTTGAGGATCGCGATGAAGCGCTAGAAAAAGAGGCCAATCAGATTCTTCCATTTGGTACATGCTCAATCTTTGTGTAAATAATGTCATTAAGCTCCTCATTTATTTATAAAAACTATAAAAAAACCGCATTTAAATGCGGTTTTTTTAGATAGCAGAAACTTTATTCTTTCGTTTCAATCTCTTTAATAACTTCAGGCTCAGTTACACTTTGCTCTTGTGACTCAGTGCTTTGTACTTCAGGAGCTACAACCTCAACATGTGTTGCGTTATAAAAAGTAGCACCAGAGCTTGCCATTGTTACCAGTGATTCACATGGTGCAAAGTTAGCATCGCTGTTAGCTAATGTAGACATATCAGAGCTTATTTTACTTGCGCCTAATTTATCCATATAGCTAAACGGGCCACCTAAAAATGGTGGAAAACCAATACCAAATATTGCACCGATATCGCCATCACGTGGGCTGGCAATAATGCCATCATCTAAACAGCGTACTGCTTCGTTAAGCATTTGCGATACACAACGCTTAGCAATTTCGCTCTTGTTTAAACGTGGAGCCGGGGTAACACCCAATAGTTCGTAAACTGACTCATCAACCTTTTTGCCTTTTTTATCGTATTCATAAAAACCACGACCAGACTTACGGCCAAGGCGTTTTGAATCAATCATACGCATAAATGCATCAGGGCCTTTAAAACGCTCGCCTAATTCTTTTTCAAGAATTGGGGCAATTTTAGAGCCAATATCAATACCTACTTCATCAAGTAGAGCCAGCGGGCCTACCGGAAAACCAAACTCAACAAGCGCCGCATCAATCTTTTCAATTGGCTCGCCTGCTAACATTAAGTTAGCAGCTTCGTTTAAGTAAGGCGCTAAAATACGGTTGACGTAAAAACCGGCCATGTCTTTTACAACAATTGGCGTTTTACCTTGCTTACGTGCAAAGTTAACAACGCGGGCAATGGTCTCTTGAGACGTACCTTCGTGTGGAATAATTTCCACTAATGGCATTTTTTCCACTGGTGAAAAGTAATGCAAGCCAATTACATTTTCAGGACGTGCTGCCTGCGCTGCAATTTGCGATATTGGTAATGATGACGTGTTACTTGCAAAAATTGTATTTGCTTGGCATTGCTGCTCTACGTCTGCAACCATACCTTGCTTAAGTGCAAGGTCTTCAAACACCGCTTCTATTACTAAATCAATGTGTTTAAAGCCACTGTAGTCAGTTGTACCTGTAATACGGTTCATCGTTAACTGCACATCAGCTTTAGACATAATACGACGCTTAAGACGCTTATCTAAAATTTTATAGGTGTAGCTCATTGCATTACTAATGCCCTGCTCTGCTACATCTTTAATACGTACCGGTACTTTAGCTTTAACAGCACTTACGTGCGCAATGCCTGCGCCCATTAGTCCACCACCTAAAACAGCAGTTTTGCTTATTGCGGGTGCGTCATCATTGCGCCACTCTTTTTTCATTTCAGTGGTTGCAAAGAAAATACCGCGAAGCGCTTTCGATTCGTCACTCATTACAAGTGTTGCAAAGCTTTCAGCTTCTGTTTTATACGCTTTTAGCTCATCAAGCTCTACACTAGCTCGCACTGCTTTAATAATAGCTAGTGGTGCTGGGTAGTGCCCGCCCGTTTTTTTAAGTACGTTTTCTTTTGCTTTTTTAAAGATAAAGTTACGACCAAACGGGTTTGACTCTAGTAATTTACTAATATTGTCGAGCTTTGGCTCTTTTGCTTGTGGCTTTTTCTTAGTCGCAAATTCTTTTGCAACTTTTAGCAGCACACTGTGCGGTACACAGTCATCAAGCACACCTGCTTTTTTAGCTTGCGTAGGGCGAATCTGTTTACCTGTTAGCATCCACTCTAGTGCTTTTTGAATACCTACAATTTTAGTTAAGCGTTGGGTGCCGCCGCCACCAGGAAGTAAACCAAGTTGCACTTCTGGTAAGCCAATTTTTGTTAAATCACTGTCGGTACCAACACGGTAATCACATGCTAAAGCAAACTCTAAACCACCACCTAATGCAGCGCCATGAATCGCACTTACTGTTGTGTATGGCAATTTTGTCATATCAAAAAACGCTTGATGACATAGCTCGCTAATAGCTAAAGCATCTTCACGCTTTTGAACGCTATCGAGCATTTTTACATCGGCGCCAGCAATAAAGTTATCGCTTTTTCCGCTTATAAATACCATGCCTTTTACATTTTGCGACTTAGCGTCTTCTAGTAATACTTTTAAATCATCGGCAAAACTGCTGCGCAGGGTATTCATTTTCTCACCCGGCACATCAATCGTTACCACGGCGATTTTATTTTCATCTACCGCTAAATTAAATACTGAATCTGTCATTACGCGCTCTCCAATACAAAGGCTGCACCTAAACCACCAGCAGCACACGCTGTTGTTAATGCTAAACCGCCACCACGACGTTTAAGCTCGTGTAAGCTTTGCGTAATTAAGCGTGCGCCTGTTGCTGCAAATGGGTGACCATATGCTAAAGAGCCGCCGTTAACGTTAAACTTATCCATGTTAATTTCGCCAATTGCTTTGCTGCGACCTAAATGCTCTTGTGCAAATTTGTCTGAAGCAAACATTTTCATATTGGCAAGTGTTTGCGATGCAAACGCTTCGTGCATTTCAATTAAATCTAAATCAGCAAGCGTAATACCCGCTCTATCTAGTGCAATAGGCGTTGAATGAGCTGGGCCCATTAACATGTCTTTTTCTACGCCAATTGCCGAAAATGCAAAGCTACGTACGTAACCTAGTATTTCATAACCTAGTGCTTTTGCTTTGCTTTCGCTCATCATAAGTACGGCCGCTGCACCATCAGTTAATGGTGTTGCATTTGCGGCGGTAACAGTACCGTGCTGACGGTCAAAAACAGGTTTAAGCTTGGCGTAGCCTTCAACAGTTGAGTTTTTACGAATGTTATTATCTTCTGAAATAAAGCTTTTATATGGCGGTAAATGTGCCGTCATTACTTCATCTTTTAACTTTCCATCAGCCCATGCTTGCGTTGCAAGTGAGTGAGAACGATGCGCTAACGCATCTTGATCTTCACGGCTAATATTATGTGTTTTAGCCATTTGCTCAGCAGTTTGCCCCATTGAAAGGCCTGTTGAGTACTCTGCAACAGCAGGAGGCACTGGTAATAAATCTTTTAAGCGCAGTTTTGAAAATATTTTTAAGCGTTGACCAAGCGTACGCGCTTTATTTAAATCAACTAAGCTGCCTGCTAGCTTTTTACTTACACCAATTGGCAATACTGATGACGAATCTGCGCCGCCTGCAATACCTACACTTACAGATCCCGCCATAATAGACTCAGCTACATTAGCAATAGCCTGAAAGCTGGTAGCACATGCGCGCGATACAGAATATGCATCAACCGATACCGGCATACCTGTGCCCAATACAATTTCACGTGCAATATTTGGCGCTTCTGGCATTTGTACTACTTGACCAAATACAAGTTGATCAATTTCTGACTTGTTGAAATTTAATCGTTCAAGCATTTCGTTAACCACCAATTTACCCATATCAAGTGCAGGTACATGGTGAAACGCTGTTGCTTGCTTTGCAAAAGGTGTACGTAAGCCGCTAACTATGGCAATACGGTCGCCCTTTGGTGTTTTTAGTATGTTTTGCTCAGACATTTATGCTCTCCCGCTGACAGGTCTGACCTGTTTGTTTTCCTCGATTCTAAACAACCCGTGTACTAAAGCCAATAGATAAACACAAATTTATATAAATAGTGTTTAATTACGACTATCACAATAGGCTTTTTTAGACGCATTTACAAAGTTTTGTGGTACGCTAAAAATCGTTAAAAAATAACGAACTATTTTAAAAAATACAGTCTAACTCTTGAGTTACCCAATTATAAACCTTATAAATAGGTCAGTATTTATCACCTAACACTATTAGGTACAAACCCAGCTGACGAGGACAGTCCACTTATTATGGCAGCTAACGCATTTTCACAATTAAAAACGTACTTAGATACACAAATCATTGGCCAGCCAGAGCTTACACAAGCGCTACTTATTGCTATTTTAGCTGATGGTCACTTATTAGTAGAAGGCCCTCCTGGGCTTGCAAAAACACGTGCAGTTAATGCACTTGCTAAAGGTATTGAAGGATCGTTTCAGCGCGTACAGTTTACGCCAGACTTATTACCGGCTGATGTAACAGGTACCGATATTTACCGCCAACAAACTAGCGAGTTTGTATTTGAAAAAGGCCCTCTTTTTCACAACCTAATTTTAGCTGACGAAATTAACCGTGCACCAGCCAAAGTGCAATCAGCACTATTAGAAGCCATGGCAGAGCGCCAAGTGACCGTTGGTAAAAACACTTATCCGCTTAGCGAACTATTTTTAGTTATGGCAACACAAAACCCGCTAGAGCAAGAAGGGACTTACCCGTTACCAGAAGCCCAGCTGGATCGCTTTTTACTGCACCTAAGTATTGGCTACCCTGGCGCAGAGCATGAGCTTGATATACTACGTTTAACACGTGGCGAAGCGCTTAACGAGCAACAACCAGTAATGCAAAAAATTAGTCAAAGCGATTTATTTGCAGCTCGTAAAGAAATATTAGGCCTTTATTTAGCAGAGCCGCTTGAGCAATATTTAGTACAACTTATTATTGCCACCCGTGAAGGCGCTAAATTAGATGCGCAACTAGGTAGCTGGATTGAATTTGGTGCAAGTCCGCGTGCAACAATAGCACTTGATAAATGTGCTCGTGCTCATGCATGGCTTCAAGGCCGTGACTTTGTAGCACCTGATGACATTCAAGCTGTTGTGCATAACGTACTGCGTCATCGCATTATTTTAAGTTACGAAGCCCAAGCCGATGGCATTACTAAAGATCAAGTAATAAGCCGTATAGTTGAACTTGTAGCCGTACCATAAGTTATGCAAAAACAATTAGAATCCCAAGCATGGCTCAAACAGAGCCATAGCCACGGTGTTAATTTAGCACTCAAAGAGCTGATGTATTACAAAGCCAAAGCGCAATTGCTTGAACTTGCCCCTAAGGTAAAAATAAAAAATACCTTAACAGGGCAATACCTTGCACCGCACAAAGGCCGAGGAATGGAATTTGCCGAAGTGCGACATTATCAGCAAGGTGACGATATTCGCTCTATTGATTGGCGAGTTACTGCGCGTACCGGCGAGACTCACACAAAGCTCTTTCAAGAAGAAAAAGAGCGCCCTGTGTTTGTATTTACTGATTTTTCTAACTCAATGCTGTTTGGTTCAAAGTTACTATTAAAGTCGGTGCAAGCTGCGCATATAAGCGCTCTTGTTGCATGGTCGGCGTGTCAGCGCGGCGATAGAATTGGCGGTATTGTGTTTAATCAGCACTCGCATTTGGAGCTAAAGCCCAGCGCCCGTGAAAAAGCAGTCCTTAAGCTTTGTCATAATTTATGCGACAACCACCAGCAAGCGCTCAACAATATTGATAAAACAGCCCCTAACAACTTTAGCGATAACCTAAAGCGCCTTAATCATTTAGCAAAACCAGGCAGCTTAGTGTATTTGGTGTCTGATTTTAATGCTCTGGATGATGCGAGCTTTAAGCAACTCGAAATATTAAGCCGCCACTGCGAGCTGATTGGTTGCCATATAAGCGATCCATTTGAGCATCAGTTACCTGCGTTTAAGCAAGCCGTTACTGTTAATGCAAATGGTCAAGACTTTGCCCTACCATTAATGGATAACAGCTTTAGAGAACGCTTTGCTAAAAATGCTGAGCAAGCATTTAGTACGCGCTTTAATCGCTTAACTAAATCGGGTCTTAATTTAATATCATTCAATGCAGCAACACCGCTTGAGCTGCAATTAGTGAGAAAATAACCATGCAAACCAATCCACTCGATGGCCTGCACGATATAATAGCGCCAAGCCAAGTTAATTGGTGGCCACTCGCCCCTGCTTGGTGGGTTATTATTGCACTGCTGTTTTTAGCACTGTGCGCAGCTATTTATATATTTTACAAAAAACATAAATTTAAAAAGCCTAAACGCTACGCAATACAATTGAGCCAAAGTGAGCAAAATCCTCAGCAACTGCATATTATTTTAAAACGTTTAGTGATTGAATATTACGACAAGCGCCTTGCTGCGCAATCTACCTCTAAATGGTGCACAACACTTAATACGCTTACCGGTTTGAGCTTTACAGAACAAGAAATACTAAGCTTGTATAACCCCAGCCAAAAAGATACAACACTGTGCGAAAAATTTCGCCAAGGTATTAAGCAATTTAAAATAAAGGAGTCAGTAAATGTTTGAATTTAGCTGGCCATGGTTATTTTTATTACTGCCCTTGCCTTTATTACTTTTACTATTAAAACCCGCGGCAAGTAATGCCAGTACGCGTTTACGTATACCCAGTTTTGCAAAGCACAATTTAACCAGCCAAAGCATTGAGCCACACGCACGACGTTTAAATCCTTTCGAATGGATAATTTGGTTATTACTTGTTACTGCCGCTGCCAATCCAACATGGTTAGATGAGCCAATCTCATTACCAAATGAAGGGCGCGATATAATGTTAGCAGTTGACTTATCAGGCTCGATGACCGAACAAGACATGGCTTACAATGGCCAATATGTTGACCGCCTTACCATGGTAAAAGCCGTACTCAGTGATTTTATAGAGCAGCGTCAAGGCGACAGGCTTGGGCTGATATTATTTGGCGACACCGCATTTTTACAAACCCCCCTCACGCGCGACGTTAAAACAGTAAGTAAAATGCTCAGTGAAGCGCAAATTGGTTTAGTGGGACGCGCAACAGCCATTGGTGATGCATTGGGTCTTTCGGTAAAACGCTTTGCCAATAAAGATGAGAGTAACCGTATTGTGGTGCTATTAACCGACGGACAAAATACCGCTGGTAATTTAAACCCAGAAGATGCTCTGCTGCTAGCTCGCGAGGAAGGTATTAAAGTGTACACCATTGGCGTTGGCTCAGATAATCCGCGCGGCTTTAGCCTCTTTAATATGGGTGGCTCTAGTGGCAGTAATTTAGATGAAAGCTTACTTAAAAAGATTGCCGAGCAAACTGGCGGATTATACTTTAGAGCCAAAGATGTAGCAGGCCTTCAACAAATTTACGCAGAGCTTGATAAACTTGAACCTATTAGCGCTGATGAACAAACATTTCGCCCACAAAGCTCATTATTTTACTACCCGTTACTTATCGCTATTTTACTTATTAGCTTAAAAGTAATGCTGAGTACATTGCGTGCATTAAAGGAGCCAAACTAATGGATTTTGAATTTATTCGCCCCGCTCTTTTATGGTTACTCATACCTGCTGTGGCATTATTTTTTGTTGCCTTAATTAAGCATAAAAAAACCACCAGTGAGCAGCTAATTGCACCGCATTTAGCACAATTTATAATGAGCGAAGCAAACACTAAAGCCAGCCAGCCACTTTGGTTAGTTGCTTTGTTTTGCAGCCTTGGCATTTTATTTAGTGCTGGGCCTAGTTTTGAGAAAAAACAAGTTCCTGTATTTCAAAGTAAAAGTGCCCGTGTAATTGTTATGGATATGTCGTACTCAATGTACAGCACCGATATTTTACCAAATCGTTTAATGCAATCACGCTTTAAAGCGCTTGATATGATTGAGCTATTTAAAGAAGGTGATACCGCGCTTGTAGCTTACGCAGGCACGGCCTATATAATATCGCCACTAACAAACGACGCCACAACACTTAGTAATTTAATTCCAAGCTTAAGCCCTGAAATAATGCCAGACAAAGGCTCAAACGTTTTAGCCGGTCTTGATATGGCCAAAGAGCTATTAACGCAAGCGGGTTATATTGATGGCGACATTATTTTAGTGACCGACGGTATTGATCAACAAGAACAAAGCGACGTGAGTAGCTTTACCAGTAACACCCAATATAGATTAAATATATATGGCGTGGGTACCGCTCAAGGCGCTCCAATTAAGTTACCTGAAGGTGGTTTTTTGAAAGACAGATACGGCCAAATTGTAGTACCTACTCTCAATGCCAGTCAGCTTAAAAATTTAGCATCGAGCAGTGGTGGTAAATTTGCTAGTTACCAGCCTAGTAATAACGACATAAATACGTTTGCCCCAAATGCACAGAGTGAATTATTGAAAGACGAAAAACAAAGCCACGCACTTTGGCGAATAGATGCAGGTATATACGGACTCTTGTTATTACTGCCATTTGGTTTGTATTTATTTAGACGCGCTGCCTTGCTGGGGGCTTTTTTAGCCTTTAGCTTTTTACCGCAGCAAAATGCGTATGCCGTAGAGCTTCCTACTCTTTTGCAAAATGCAGATCAACGTGCATTAGAGGCTTACAAAAATAAAGAATACGATGCAGCAACACAGGCGCAATCGAGTGAGTTAAAAGGCGCGGCGCTTTACCAGCAAGGTAATTTTGATGCTGCACTTAATGAGTTTAGTAATGATAAGTCGGCTACCGGTTTATACAACTACGGTAATGCCCTTGCCAAAGCTGGCAAGCTTGAGGACGCCATTGAAGCCTACAAACAAGCCCAAACCTTACAAAACGACTTTACACAAGCAACTGACAACCAAGCTTTAGTTGAACAATTACTCAATCAACAAGAGCAACAAAACCAGCAAGATCAGCAAAGCGACGGCGACGACTCTCAAGACCAAGATGATAGCCAGAAAAAAGATGAGCAAAACCAAGGGCAAAATTCTGATGAGTCAAAACAGGATCAGCAACAAAATGGTGATAAAAGCGATTCTGAAAAAGGCGAAAACGAAAGTCAAAGCTCAAGCGATGAAAAATCTGATAAAGAATCAGATAAAGAGTCTGAACAATCAAAAGATCAACAAGGTGAGCCTGGCGAGCAATCAGACAAGCAAAATGAACCTGATATGCAAGCTCAGCCACAAAGTGAGCAAGGTCAAAATAAAGACGCTGACCAACCTCAAGACGAGCAGCAACAAAGTAAGCCACAAGCAATGAATGAGCAACCTGCTACTGATGAGCAAAAACAAAATGCTCAGCAACAAGCTATGCAAGCCCAAGCAAGTGAGCTCACTAATGAAGAAAAAGAAAAAGCACAACAGCTTAATCAACTACTTAGAAAAGTCCCGGACGATCCGGCTATTTTATTACGGAATAAAATGCAATTAGAAGCCCAAAAAAGACAATATAAACGTCGCCCTACAGGAGTCGAAAAATCATGGTAATGCGATTATTTTGCTGTTTATTGCTATTAAGTGCGATGCCTTCGTGGGCTGCCACCAAATTAGAAGCCAGCGTAGATAAAAACCCTGTTTTAGCGGGTGAATTTTTTATGCTTAATATATCCGTAGACGATACAGTTAAAGGCGAGCAACCAGACACCTCATCGCTGTTAAAAGACTTTGTGGTAGGCCCAACAAGCTTAAGCTCTCGTACCAACATTATTAATGGCAGCATTAATAAACAAACCACGTGGTCAGTTAAATTAATGACCCGTGCAGAGGGCGATTACACTATTCCGGCATTTAGCGTTGCAGGGTTAACCTCACAGCCTATTAAATTAAAAGTGGCAAAACGCTCAGTTGATGCAGATAAAAATAACGAAATATTTTTAAAAACGTCGCTCTCGAGTAATTCATTGTTTGTCCAAGAAGCCGGTGTTTACACTATTAAGCTTTACCTTGCCAAAGAACTGCTTGATGGCAGCTTAAGCACACCAAGTATGGAAGATGCTCAGCTAACCCAATTGGGTAAGCAAACTGAAAGCTATGAGCTTGTTGATGGTAAACGCTACCTTGTTATTACTCGCGAGTATTTGATTCAGCCACAAAAGAGTGGTGCGTACACTATTGCAGGCCCCGCTTTTCAAGGGCGAGTACAACAAAATTATCGTCAATTAGAAGTATCAGCTCTTGGCGACGATCAGCAAATAGAAATTAAACCAATTCCGAGTGATTATAAAGGTGCATGGTTACCAAGCGAGCTGGTTAGTCTTGATGAAGAATGGCAACCTAACGACAACACCGTAGAAGTAGGTACGCCTATAACACGTACTATTACACTTACTGCGCTTGGAGTTACAAAAGAGCAATTACCTGAAATCTCTATGCCTACCATTGATGGCATACGCAGCTACCCTGATAAAAAAGAAAATAACAATGCAGTACGTGACGGACGCGTTGTATCGCAGCAAACTGCATCGTATGCATTATTGCCGCAAAAACCAGGTACTTACACTTTACCTGAAATACAGCTGCCTTGGTTTAATACTAAAATGAACCGTATTAGCGTAGCTACATTACCAAAGCGCACTATAACGGTAACGCCAAGTAGTACCGCACCTAATACCGCCGTGGCAAACCCACAATCAAACCCAAACAATTTACCTGCTATTGAAAATATTTCGAATGAAGCGACAGGCACACAACGTATTGAAACTAAAAGTGATACTCCTCTTTGGTTAATAGTTGTTGCCGCTTTAGGGTATATTTTATGGATTGGTACTGTAATTTTTTACTTAATGACCCGTTCTACTAAAAATACGACTGAGAAATTACAACCAAACAACCGTGATATTTCTCAGCCGAGCTTAAATGAGCTTAAAACGCTCGCTAAAACGAACGATGTGAAAGCTTTTTACACCGCATTAAATAGTTTTTCTGTAAAGGTGACTCACAAAAATGTTGGCGCTATTGATGAGCTTTGCATCCGCGTAAACAGCAGCGAGCTTAATGACCTCATTAGCCAATTGCAGGCACAACTTTATAGTAATAAAGGCGCAAACACGGATCTTAATGCTATTATTAAAATTCTTGAGAACTATCAAACTCAAGCATCAAAGTCGCAACAAGCTGTATTAAAAGACCTTTATGATTAATAACTACGATACTCAGGTCTTTTTTTGCAATAAATAATAATTTTCAATTAAAAAAGTGCTTATGCTTGGAAAGAAAAAATCAAACAATCAGGTCTTAATCGATATGGCAGAGAAACAAAAGCGTTATGAAGCCTTGGTCCACGTTTACAATAAAGAGCTTTATCGCTTTGCTTATTGGTTATGCCGTGATCCGCACATAGCAGATGATTTAGTACAAGAAACGTTTTTACGCGCGTGGCGTTCTCTCGACTCTTTACTTGATCAAAAGGCAGCTAAACCTTGGCTGCTTACTATATTACGAAGAGAAAATGCGCGCCGATTTGAACGTAAACAGTTTGATTACAGCGACGTAGAAAACGATACGCTTGTTGATGAAACCAGCCACTCATTAGATGATGAAATGGAGCAAACGGTTATCCAACGCCAGATTGCCCTGCTATCTGATGAATACCGAGAGCCATTATTACTACAAGTTGTAATGGGCTGCTCTGGCGAAGAGATCGCAGGCATACTTAATTTAAATAAAAACACGGTAATGACTCGTTTATACCGTGCCCGAAATCAACTTAAAGAGGCTTTAAGCCGTGATGATGAACAACTTAAAGGGGCATCAAAATAATGGATGAACTTGAGTTTCGTCGCCGCACTATTGCGCAGCCAAACGACATTGACAAGGAGCTCATGGAGTTTGCTAACAATAACCCAGAGCGACAAAGTTTTATTAATGATATGAAAGATTTTGATAAATTTATTCAAGACTCTTTAGATATACCTGTGCCTGAAAACCTTGCAGACCGCATTCTTTTAAACACATCGTTAAAAGAAAAAGCACGACAAGAAGAGCAAGCAACAGGAAAAAATGTAGTTGATGCCCGCTCGCGTTTTAAGCTTGACCGCGTGCATCTTGCATTAGCTGCATCTTTTGTAGTGGCTATTAGTGCCTTCTTTTTTAGTACAGAGCAAAATATTGCACACGAAGCGGGTGAGCATGCGCTTGCCCATGTGTACTACGAAATTAGTGCGCTTGATAAAAAAGAGCCCGTTAGCCTACAAAGCGTTAACGACAAGCTTGCAGTATTAGGTGGTCATCTTGATGAGCTTCCTGGTGATGTAACTTACGCTATGTTTTGTGATTTTAAAGGCGAAAAAGGGCTACATTTGATATTTGAGTCTGACTTTGGTCCTATGACGGTATTTATAGTGCCTTCTGAAAATAAATCATTTGGTTTTGGCGATGATAATTTCAAAGACGAGCGCTTTGAAGGTCATATTAACCGAGGCTCACAAGCAGATACTATTTTAGTGGCAAGTGTTGGAGCACCTCTAAATACTTATAACGAACGCGTTACTGGCGCTATTCGTTGGCTTTAAAATAAACAAATTTACCGCTTAGTCCCTACTAAGCGGTTTTTTGATTATATACCCACCAATAAACCTTTTCTTTTATACTCAAAACCTCTGATTTTTAAAGTAATTAATTAAACTCCTTAAGAAAGTAAATTATAATCGCGGCTCGATTTTAATTAGGGAATTTCATGAAGAACATCATCGTTATTTTTTCATTATTGGCATTATTATGTACTGCCAGTTTTGATGCACACGCACGTAAAAAGTTTGGCAGTAGCAAACGTGGACAAACTCCTGCAACACAACAAACAGCACAAAAACAAAAAGCAGATACAACAACCCCAACAGCAGCACCTAAAGCCACATCAAATAAAAAAGGCATTATGGCTGGCGTTTTGGGTGGTCTTTTAGCGGGTGGCTTAATTGCAGCAATGTTAGGCGACGATTTTGAAGGTTTTCAGCTATTAGAAATGATTTTATTAGCTGGCGGACTATTTATTTTATTTAAGCTAGTAACAGGCTTTTTACGTGCTAATCGTGCCCCACAACTTGCAAATGCCAGTGCAGGTACAAGTGCTCAGAAAAATGCTTTTAAACAAGCACCTATCGAGCAACCAACAAGCACAGGCTTTGCTAGCAGCGCCCCACAAGATGAAAGTGTCCCTTTTAATTTACCACCTAACTTTGACGTTAATGGCTTTTTGCAAGGTGCCCGTAGTCATTACCATACGCTACAAACTGCATGGAATAATGCCGATTACACCACAATGGCTGAATACTTAAGCCCTGCGCTTGTTGCCGAGTTTAAAGCTGAACGTGAAGCTATACAGAGTGTAGACACTGAAGTAATGTTTATTGATGCCGAACTTGTGCGTGCAGATACAAATGCGCAATCGTGGCAGGTTAGTGTTCGCTTTAAAGGTAAGCACCGTGATTTAGGCGATAAAAAAGAACAGCCTATTTTAGAAATTTGGCACTTAGAGCGTCTAATTTCAGACGATGCTCCATGGCTAATAGTGGGTGTTGAAGATTTAATTGATACTCAATAAGCTTTTATTATTTTAAACACCGCGCTTTTTAGCGCGGTGTTTTTTTATTTAAAAAACAATTGATTTACCGCGCCCTGATGCTTCAGAAGCGGCATCTAATTGGCCCTCTTTATTAATAATAACGTGTAAGTCACCAAAGTGATTCTCATCGATGGTGTAACCCATTTTTGTAAGCTCTGCTTTTACGCTATCGGTTAAACCTATGTGTGTTCTAATTATATTTTTAGGCCACAATTGATGATGAAAACGAGGGCTATTTACAACCTGCTCTGCACTCATATCAAACTCTACCGCATTTAAAATAGATTCGTACACAGAGCTAATAATGGTTGTGCCACCAGGCGAGCCTGTCACCATTTTAACGGTGTTGTCTTTAAGGAGTATTGTAGGCGTCATAGAACTCAACATACGCTTGTGCGGCTGTATTTCGTTAGCTTTACCGCCTATTGCACCAAACACATTCATAACGCCTGGTTTGGCACTAAAGTCGTCCATTTCATCATTTAAAATAAACCCTGCACCTTCAACAACGACACCGCTACCAAACCCTAAGTTTATTGTGGTGGTATTTGCGACAGCGTTACCCATTTTATCAACGATTGAAAAGTGCGTAGTTTGCTCACTTTCTTTAAGGCCCGGTTTAATATTTTCGGTAGTCGAGATAGCGGTTAACGAAATGCCATTACTGCGCTCTTTAAGGTAGTTAATATTAGTTAACGCGTTTACTGGTACATCAAAAAAATCAGGATCGCCTAAATACTCCGCCCTATCTGCAAATACACGTTTACCTATTTCAGAAAGTAAGTGCACATACTGAGTCGAGTTATGCGCTAAGCCTGCATCTGGTTTTTGTAACTCATACATTTTGAGCCACTGTAAAATAGCAATACCACCTGAACTCGGCGGTGGCGAAGTAAGTACTTCATAACCATTCCAACTTGCTTTAATGGGTGTACGTGATTTAGCGGTATAATTTTTTAAATCATCTTGATTAATAATACCACCATGCAGATGCATAAATTTAGCAATAATATTTGCAGTCTCGCCTTTATAAAATCCATCTTGGCCGTTATCACGAATACGCTTTAGCGTTGCCGCTAGCTCGGGTTGCTTAAAGACTTTATTGGCTTTTACATCAGCAAAATATTTTTCAAAGTTTACATTTATTTTTTGCTCTTTTAGGTGGGCTATATAATTGCTCACACCTTTTGCTAACTTAGGCGGAACAACAAACCCTTGCTCAGCCAACGTTACAGCAGGCTGTACTAGTGTTTCCCACTTTAAAGTGCCATGCTTTTGATGGGCAAGCCACATACCCGCTACACTGCCAGGTACACCGCTTGCGTGAATGCCATATATTGATTTGTTTGCAATAACATTACCTTGCTTATCTAAATACATATCACGATGAGCCGCTGTTGGCGCTGTTTCGCGATAATCTATAAAATCGCCTTTGCCATCTTTTTGAATAAGCATAAATCCCCCGCCGCCAATATTTCCGGCTTCAGGAAGCGTCACTGCAAGTACAAATTGTGCCGTAATAGCCGCATCAACAGCATTACCGCCTTGCTCTAATATACTTTTAGCAGCATCGGCACTGAACGAGTCAGGCATTGCGACCGCGCTTTGCGCTAAAGGCTGCGCCAAAACACTAAAAGTAGTGAACTGTAAAACCAGTACACTTTTGACGATTAATTTACGTGGTGAAAAAAACAATCCCATACAACATCCTTAATTTATTATTTTTGTTGCCCATATTAATGCACGTCATTTAAGGACAGGTCAATCTTTATACTGTTGATATTTAATCATCTTCAAACGTTTTTTGAATAAAGTACCGCGGGTAAGTCGCCTTGCTCATCTGTATGTGTATAATTTTTTATAAATTGCAGGCCTAACTTTTTCATTATTGTTATAGAGGCCGTATTATCTTTTAGTGCAGTTGCGCTTATCGCCTTAACGTCATCTTGCTTAATGAGTTCATCACATAATGCTAAAGCCGCCTCGGTTGCATAACCATGCCCCCAACTCGCTTGTTTAAAGCGCCAACCTATTTCAATATCGCTGTAATTTGGTGCATCACTAAAGAAATCCATAGGTCTTATTAATACCCAGCCAATAAATATATTGGTTTGCTTTATAGTGATACTCCACAGCCCCCAGCCTTTTAGCTCATTTCTATATGCGAGCATACGAGGCACTCCCTCATTTTTTATTTGCTCTAAAGAGGTAGGTACACCTCGCGTTAAATACTGCATTACGGCGGGGTCTTGGTCGAGTTCAAATAATTGAGGCCAATCATGCTCACTCATTAATTTAAAATTTAATCGTTTTGTTACGGGGGCGTTCATTTTCATTGTTGTATAGTCTGCCTCGAATTAATTATCAGTCTCTAAAGGAGATAGCACATGAATAAATTAGCAGGTTTAGCTTTATTAGGCACTTTAATTACATTAACTGGTTGTGAAGATGCCACCGAAGTAAAAGAAGATGCAAAAGATAAAAGCGCACAAATGCAAGAAAAGCTTGGTGATGCATGGAACGACGTTAAAGAGACAACTAACGATCTTAAAAATGATGAGTCTTTAAACGAGCTATTAGAGCAAAGTAAAACAATGGGCTTAGACATGTACGACGACGGCAAAGAGATTGCGGTTGATGCATGGATTAAAAGCAAAGAAGCTGCTGGCGAGTTAACTGAAAAAACTAAGCAGAAAGCGCAAGAAATTGCTGACGAAATTGAGCAAGCGCGTAAAGAACATAACGAAGGTTAATTTAACTTTCGATAATAAAAAAGGAAAGCCTCGGCTTTCCTTTTTTGTTTTAAGCAGTTTAGCCCTGACATGTGTTTACATATTTAGGGCTTATAAGCTCAAATTAACCTTTGTACTTACTCATAACTAAAGTAGCGTTTGTGCCACCAAAGCCAAAGCTATTAGACATTACAGTATTTAACTCAACGTCACGACGTTCAGTAATAATATCTAAACCTGCCGCTTGCTCATCTAGCTCATCAATATTAATTGAAGGCGCTACAAAGCTGTGCTCTAGCATCAATAATGAGAAGATAGCTTCGTGAACACCTGCAGCACCGAGGGCATGACCCGTCATTGCTTTAGTTGCGCTGATCATTGGTGACTTACCACCAAACACTTCTTGAATCGCACCAAGCTCTTTAACGTCGCCTACAGGTGTAGATGTACCATGCGTGTTTAAGTAATCAATACTGTCTACATCTTGCATAGCTTGGCGCATACAACGTGCTGCACCTTCGCCAGATGGAGCAACCATGTCGTAGCCATCTGATGTTGCACCGTAACCAACTATTTCAGCGTAAATGTGCGCGCCACGTGCAAGTGCATGTTCAAGTTCTTCAACTACAACAATACCGCCGCCGCCAGATATAACAAAACCATCGCGGTTCGCATCGTATGTACGAGACGCTTTTTCTGGTGTTTCGTTGTACTTAGTAGAAAGTGCGCCCATAGCGTCAAATTCCATTGCCAATGTCCAGTGTAGTTCTTCACCGCCACCAGCAAAAACAACATCTTGCTTACCTAATTGAATTTGTTCTACTGCATTACCAATACAATGCGCAGATGTTGCACATGCAGAGCTAATTGAATAGTTAACACCTTTAATTTTAAAGGGTGTTGCTAAACAAGCAGATGTAGTGCTCGCCATAGTACGTGGAACCATATAAGGCCCTACACGTTTTACGCCTTTTTCACGTAAAATATCAGCAGCTTCTACCTGCCATTTAGACGAACCACCGCCAGAGCCAACAATAATACCCGTGCGCTCATTTGATACTTGGTCGTCAGACAAACCTGAGTCTTCAATTGCTTGAGTCATCGAAATATAAGAATATGCAGCAGCATCACCCATAAAGCGCATTGCTTTGCGGTCAACATGTGCTTTAACGTCAATATCAATTTTACCCGATACGTTACTACGTAACTTATAATCGGCAAATTCTTGGTTAAAAGCGATACCGCTTTTGCCCGTTTTTAACGATTCTAATACTTCTTCTTTGTTGTTACCAATGCTTGATACAACACCGATACCTGTAATTACAGCTCTTCTCATGGGTAATTCCCTTAGCTTAATACTTAATTGCATTCTATTTTACGCGAATTTAATCACCTAAGTGGTCAGCTTTCTAGCGTACACTTGTACTCTGAACTGCTAGCTTATAAATAACGCCAGACTATTACAAAGAAAACCCGTAAAATAATTAAAAATATATCTATAAATTTAAAAAATTATGATTAAGAACGCACATAGTCACATTAATAATTTAGGTACACCTTTGACTAATGACTCCGGTGATATTTATTTTTCTAATGACGATGGCTTAGCTCAATCGCATTATGTGTACTATGAGCAAAATAATATAGATGTACGATTACAAAATCATGACCAATCACATTTTGTTATTGCCGAAACCGGTTTTGGCACCGGTTTAAACTTTTTAAATACGTGGCAACGCTTTAAAGACCACCTTGAGCGGATGCAAGTTCAAAATGAATGTGAAAAAAGCGTAAAACGCCTACACTATATTTCGTTTGAAAAGTATCCCTTAACATTAACAGACTTAAAACAAGCATTAACCGCTTGGCCTACCTTAAGTTATTTTAGTGAGCAATTAACAGTAAACTACCCAATTAATTTAGAAGGATGCCACCGGCTCGAATTTAATAATGGCAATGTTGTTCTCGATTTATACTTTGGTGATGCGCTTGAATCAATACAAGCAATGAGCTACCCGCAAACAGGAATTGTTGATGCTTGGTATTTAAATGGGCTTGAGCCAAGTGAAAATCCTGATATGTGGCAGCAAAGTTTATTTAACTCCATGGCTGATATAACAAGAGCTAATGCAACCTTATCGACTTTTACTGCCGCTGACTTTGTTCAACGAGGATTAATAGAGGCTGGCTTTAGCATTAAAAAAGCCAAAGATTTTAATCAAAAAGAAAAGATGCTTATTGGCCAACTTAAACATGTTAATAGCGCTCAATCAACCCCCGCTTATTTTAATCAAGATAGCAGTACTTTAAAAAATGTAGCGGTCATTGGCGGTGGTATTGCCAGTAGCTGTATTTTATACAGCTTGGCTAAACGAGGCATAACCAGCCAATTATTCTGCCAAGATGAAAAGCCTGCAATGGGGGCATCGCACAATGTGCAAGGCGCTATTTACCCTCACCTACAAGCTAAAAACTCGCCACACAGTGAATTGTTTGCACATAGCTTTTTATACGCAAAACGTTTGTATAACCAGTTACTCAAAAACGGCTTTAGCTTTGATTACGATTGGTGCGGCGTATTACAACACGCAGTGAAAAAACCTCTCGCTGATAAGCACGTAAACTTAGCACAAAAGCAACTGTGGCCAACCCAGCTAATGCGTAACGTTACCGCAGAGCAAGGCGATGAAATAGCCGGCGTAACGACAGGTTATTCAGGCGTGTTTTTTGAACAAGGCGGCTGGGTTAACCCGCCACAATTAGTAAACGCTATGCTAAGCGCTGCAAACAGCATAAGCCCATTTAAAAGCCTATTTAACTGCAATATAAAGCAGCTTAAAAAAACTGATAGCGGTTGGTTTTTATTAACGAATGATGAGCAGCTAGGCCCTTTTAGCGATGTAATTATTTGTGCAGGTGAGCACAGCGATGCATTTGAGCAAACAAAAGCGCTACCTATAGTAGGCGTACGCGGTCAGGTTTCACATATTGAGGCAAGTGAGCAATCACGCAAACTTAAAACAGTGCTATGCCATAAAGGGTATTTTACCCCGGCTTATTTAGATCATCACTGTATGGGTGCCACATTTGAAAAAAACACTAAAAGCCGCCAAGTTACAGCGATCGACAACCAATTAAACCAAGAGCAACTACTTAGCTTTTATCAGCAAAGTGAATTTGCCTCCACCCTTGGCAATATAAACTCGGCAAAAGCGGCTGTTCGCTGCACATTTATAGATCACCTACCAATGGCTGGGCAATGGTGCGAGCAAAGTGATTATACAATGGCTTTTGCTAATCTACGTTTAGGTAAACGCTACCAATATGAGCAACTTAATAAACCACAACAAGGTCTGCATATTTTTACCGGTTTTGGTGCACGCGCTTTATGCAGCGCACCGCTAAGTGCAGACCACCTCGTAAGTTGTTTAAATAACGAACCCCGCCCATTAAGCGAACGTGTAAGCCAAGCGATTCATCCTGCACGATTTATCGTCAGAGATTTAATTCGTAATAAAATTTAAATGAGTTATGCACATTAAAACAATAGATCTAATGTGCATATAAATTAAAAACATAAATTATTTTGAACTAGACAACCTTTCAACTAATTCAACACGGCGATTTAGTTCACGACCTAAATCATTTTTATTAGTTGCAACGGGTGAATAAGGACCCGCTCCTTGAGCTAATAACCTTACTTTAGCTACCCCATAATCAGCAATTAATGCGTTAACAACCGCATCAGCACGGCGCTTTGAAAGCTTTAAATTATAATCAGGCGAGCCTTTATCATCGGTATGACCAACAACATATAAACTCAATTTTTTATTTTTTTCCATAACTTGAGCAATAACATCTAACGCCTCTTTAGATTCAGCTTTAATAGTGGCTTTATCATAATCAAATAAAACACCGTAAATAGACGCCTTTCCTTTTTGCTCTAACTGCTCAAGAACTTTATCACTATTCGTTTTTATTAGGCCTGTCACTAAGGGCTCTGTACGAGCAACAACAAGCTGAATACGAGAATCGCCATTATAATTACCTATAAAAAAGGCAACGTAGGTAGTTTGCTCGTTTACAGTATTTTTCATAACTTGATATCTAGGTTCGCGAAAGTAGTTATAAACAGATTTAATCGCCAACTTATCACCTAATGCTTGAATCTCTTTTCTTTTTGTACCGCATTCATTTTTTTGACAAGAAAATACGGTTTCAAAACCTTCTTTAGTCAAAGCACTCACATAGTTATGATAAATTTTTAACGTCGATACTTTATTCGCAATATAAGTAATTCGCGTTAAATCTCCTGTAACATTAAGCATAGGTGAAGTACTCGTTTTTTTATCAGACTTGCCAATTGGGATACTAAACTCCTCATAATCAACATTTTGATAATCCTCGATATAGCTACCAGGGTAACGACTTAATAAAGGATGATCTGCAGAACCTTTAAGATCTTCATGTGTAGGTTTTTTTATTTTATTACTAACTTTTTTCTTGAATGCTTCAAAATCAGCTTTTATCAGCCCAGTTTCAATTTCTTTAATATTAACTGTCGTCAAAAGTGCTTGTGTCATATTTTTATATTGTCCAACAAATAACGAAATGGCAGCTTCAGGAAGATCTCCTTTTGTTGCATAAATATAATGTGGTTGCCCGTAATAACTAGAAACGTTGAAATAGCTCGACTCTTCAGCCAGCAATTTATCCTCTCGCTTTTCATAACAATCGTTTAAAGAACATGTATACAAAACTTTAAATCCAGCGTCACTTAAAGCGTTTTTGTAGTTTTCCATTACCTTTAAAGAAGCAACATTCTTTATTTGATAAGAAAAATGACTTACATCTCCAACAAATGTCTTATATTCAAATTGCTGAGATTTTTTTAGCGCAGGATTAAAGGCTGATACAAACTGTGTTTCTTCGCCCGCTAAAGTGACTTTCTTTCCTAATTTCGCATCGGGGTAAGTCGTTAATAATGGCTTTGCTTGCAGGTTAAACGCGCAGCACAGGTAGGTAGTACAAATTAAAAGTACTTTGATAATATTATTTTTCATAGAAATTCCTTTTAAAGTATTAGATTACATTAGCACTATGCCTAATGAGTAAACTTAATTCAATGTTCCTTATTTGTATAACTTTATTAACTTTCTAGGTATTCAGGAGAATAGAGGGATAAAAGTTTTTTAATTAGTCACTTAGCCGAAAGCATCAAATAACGACAACGTCTATTAAACAAGTACGCAAGCTAAGCATTCTCATTGGATACCTCCCTTTACGCGATGAAATACAAAATAAAAATTAAATGACATAAATTTTTATTTCAGTAAAGTAGGCATTAATAAAAGGAAATTATTACACAAAGGACTCTCATGAAAATTTTAGCATTTTTAATAATATTGCTATGCACTCTATCGTTTAACGCACTCAGCCAAAGCGTCACTGAAATCCCACTACCTGAATAATTTGTTACAACGATGGATGTAGCAAGCGAATACCCAATGGTACGCACTGGTTATTTAACAGATTCAATTTCTGATATCACTCGCTTTTATCAGCAAAAATTAGGTGAGCCTTTAAAAACAAACGGCAATAATACATATCGCACTTTATTTTATAATTACCAAGAACGTAAAGTCCGTATTAGTCTATACCGCCGTAGTCATGTGACCGAAGTGAGTATAATGGTTGAATAAAAAGGTCTAAAAAAACACACCAAAAACAGCTGATTTTAATACTCAGTTAAGCATCGCACTTTAATTAAAGTATTCTTTGAAATTAGCTCATTTAAACTCTTTTTTACCCTTTAAAAATAATCCCCTACCCCAAGGTCTGTTTGTAAGCACATTACTTTTACTATTTATTGGAAGGAGTTAATTATGAGTAAGACCCTAATTATTGGCGCAAGCGGACAAATAGGTAAAATGGCAACTGAGCTACTTTTAGAAAATGAGCAAAATGTTGTGGCATTAGTGCGTGACAAAAATAAGTTAAGTGATTTAAACAGCTCTTTTTTAACTATTGTTGAGCAAGATCTTGAAGGTGATTTTGGTGATGCAATGAAAGGCTGTGACCAAGTGATTTTTGCTGCTGGTTCTGGTGGAAGTACAGGCGATGATAAAACTGTACTCATTGATTTATGGGCTGCAACAAAAGCAGCTACATTCGCTAAAGAGCACGGCGTTAACCACTTTATTATGGTCAGTTCAATTGGTGCTGACGATCCAGATTCGATTCAAGGTGATTTAAAACCTTACTTGGTTGCTAAGCACATGGCTGACGAGCACCTAATAAATAGTGGTTTAAATTACACCATTGTTCGCCCTGGTACACTGACTGACGATAGTGCTTCAATGCAAGTAACTACGCAGCGACCAAGTGATCGTTCAAAAGCCAAAGTTAGCCGCGAAAACGTAGCTAATGCATTATTACATATTGCGACCAACTCATTTATTAGTAACCGCATTTTTGAGTTGTTTGATGGCGACAAGCCAATTAAAGCCGCTGTTAAATAAGCTTTAATACCAATTTAATTAAACGTATGAACAATTATTACAAAGAATGTGTAATTCATCGATAAGGCAAAAAATTACAGTGTAGTCGCTCTATATTAGTAACTTTTTGACGCAGTGAATTATTTAATCCGCTTTAGTAATTTATGTTTAATAAAATTAAATTTACTCCACTAAGTAAATTAGTGGAGTAATATTTTAATACCTTGCCAACCGAGTTGTAGCGTTAATAACGTTAAAACTATCCTAAAAATACGCTTGAATTTATCCCCAGACATGCTTTTAAGTAGTTTAATTCCGAACCAAGTTCCTACAGCACCACTTATTATCATAGCAATTACAAGCGGTATCCATTGCCAAAAACTAAAGCCAACAGCACCATAAATTATCGCTTTTAATAAATGCTGCACACTCATAATGCTCGAAAACGTTGCCGTAAATTTTAACTTTTCGTAATTATTTATATATAAACAGCTACCAACTAATGGGCCACTTGCCCCCACAAACATAGAAATAAAAGTAGTTACGCCACCGGCGACCATACGCCACACCTTAGAGGTTAATTTTATAGGTGGCGTTTTACCCCACAGTAAATAAATAACAAAAATAGCGACGACTAACTTCATAGCATCAAGTGATATATCATCAATTACAAAACTTGATAACCCCGCCCCTACTAAGCCGCCTAACGCAAAATATACAAACATTCTTTTATCAATATGCCTAAAGCTGAGTAAAAACCTATTTGCATTAGAGCCAAGCTGTACTAAACCATGCACAGGCACAACAACTGCCATTGGCATAAACGACGCCATAACAACAAGCAGCATTAATCCACCACCAGCACCAAATGCAGCAGATATAAAAGAAGTAAAGCCAGCGGTGATCATTAACAATAAAAACAAAAATAAAGACATGCTGTCGGGAAATAAAAATTCCATAAAACTCCACTGCCTATTTAAGTACTTTTAAGTCGCAGTATTTAAATAGTAAAAAAGGTACTAAACACATTTATAGCCACTTTATCAGCTTCTATCTCGTGCTATGTACTATGTTGCGTTGTTTTTGCACTTTGTTTGCACATTTAACAAATATTATACATTCAACTTCATTACCGGATATTTTTGATGAGAAGATTTAACACACCAATTCTGACACCGCTTGCAGTGTGTATACTTGCACTGGGTTTAGCTGCCTGTAACGGTAGCGATGCTGAAAGTACCGTCGTAACTGAAACAACCACCGATGAGGGAACTACAACAGATACTTCAACCGATTTTGTTGTAGAAGTTGACCCTTTTAATTTTGAAAGCGATGCGCTCATTTCATCAATTACCACTCAAACATGTACGCTAAGTAATGGCGATGAAGCCTCATGCTACAAAATTGATATTGCCGGTGCGCCTTCAAATTACGAGATTGGTGTATTTTGCCCTCAAAATATCACCTCAACAGCAGACGAAGCCGGTATTTGGTTTGATGGCACCGGTGAGGTTTACGATATAACCGGAGACTTTATTTTAAATCTACCTACATTATATAACGATAGTCATTGGCAGCTATACGACGAAGGTACAGGCCTTGTAAATGTAACCGACACACAAGAATCGTGTGATGGCGCTGCGCGTCCAAACGTAGAAGAACAATACCAAAACCACTGCGTAGAATGCTCTATTGATTATGTTGATGGCGGTATATCAGAATCATTTTTAATTCCAATAATGCCTGTTGCAACCACTCAAAATAGCAGTATTGGTAACGCTAATGTAGGTGTTGCTCTCAATGGTGTTGTACTTGCTGCACCTGCCCCAGTTGAGGCTATTTTAGGCGCATACACTATTGCAGCCTTTGATGATTGCGCTGGCCATATTAACTTAGTAGCAGGTTATCACTACCACGGTGAAGCAGGCTGTAGCCAAACACAAATTCAATCAGACGGTCATGCCGCCATGATGGGTTATGCACTCGATGGATTTGGTATATTTGCCATGCTTAACGAAGATGGATTAGAACCCACTGATTTAGATGAATGTAGAGGCCACACCGACGATACACGCGGATACCACTACCATGCAGCCGATGTATCTGAAAACATGTTTATTGGTTGTTTTAAAGGTGCTACCGCAAGATAACTCGCATTCTGACCAAATAATTAACTGAGATACTAATGAAAATATTTAACGTAATAAAAGCACTAACCACTGGCTTTTTACTTGCTACCTCATGCTCAGCGCTAAGTCATGCAGGCCACGGCTCAAACGCGCCTTGGGAAGCATGTGAAGAAAAAGCCATTAATGAAGATTGCAGCTACACAAGCCATGATAAAAAAGCGACAGGCACATGCCAAGCAATGAACAAAGTACTTATGTGTGTTCGAAATAAACCACTTGAAACAATAATAGACAAAGCAACTAAACCCGTAAGTGAGCAAAAGCAATCTGTAAAATCACTCGCTAAACTATAAAGTAAAATAATAGCTACACACCAAAGCCTTAACGCTGTTTATTAAGGCTTTTAAATAAAAAACCATTAGAAAGTACTACCTTTATCTGTTAGATTAGTTTTTGTGTACATAAAATAAAAAAATTCCAAATATGGAATAACACGCACAAGGAACTAATGTGGACGCTACATTTAAAATTATTTTTAATGGTCAGTTACATCAAGATGCAGATATAACGTCTGCCCAAGAACAACTCAGCCAACTTCTGAATATTCCTCATAATATTGTTATTCAATTATTTGATGGAAAAGCTTACGCTTTAAAAAAAGACCTATCGAGTATTGATGCTGTTAAAACAGAATCATCACTTAAAAAATTTGGCCTAATAACTAAAGTAGAACCCCAACTTACTAAACCCCTAAACAATCAATTAGTACTCACTGAGCACAGTGAAGATACTAATAAACACATTAGTAAGAGCACTCATGAAAAAAGCACCTCAGCACAAAGTGAGTTACTAAATACAGATGCAGCCTCAAGTAAAAACTCAACTATAGAACAAAGTAATAAATATAAACTACTGCACAACACTTTAAAAAGTGCATTGTATTTTTGCTATTGCGCCCTTTTTATTATTACCTTACTAGGCGCCGTAATTAGTTTTAATGCACTTAAAAACAACTTTGGCACCCCAAGTAATGTAACTACAAACAACTTAAGTTACCAAGAGTATAAGCAATATTTGATTGATCAAAATAGCCTAAATCAATCGGTACAAAAAGTAACAAATGATCAAACAGCTAACCCAACCCTACAAAAAAGTAATGAATACTTTAATCGCTTTTCATCACTAATAAATAGCTACGCGCAAAGTACAGGACAAGCTGATATAAAAACGATGGGGGGTGATAAATTACAACAGCACCTACAAGAAATAGACGACCTAGGCGCTAAAAATGAATTTTGGCAGCAACTGATACGACTTTCAAAAAGCTTAGATAACGATAAGCACGCAATAGGGATGCTAAACAATACTGACCCCGCCAAAGTACAATGGATAAACGCGGTAGATTGGATCAGCCAAAGCTATATTAGGCAACATCAAAACTCGCAAACTATAAATAACTCTCCTGTCACTACCTACGAGCCAAGTAACCCTATACTTAATCTAACGTTGTTAATAAGTATGCTGTCATTATTTAGCCTGCTTGTGATTGCAATAAAAATGAAGCTACGCGCAATTAAAAATACTTAAACTTTATTTTATAAATTCCATAAAAAAACCCGCAAATTTGGATTAACAAATTTGCGGGTTTCTTATGGTTTTCGAATAACGAGTTCAAAAACCTTTATTGGTGGAGCTGGGGGGATTTGAACCCCCGTCCGAAAAGCCTCGACCGTCGGTACTACATGTTTAGTATTGTCATTTAATTAACCTTTAAGTCCCGGACAAACACGGTAAGTAAAGGCGAGGCCGCTTAGTTTTAGCGCTTCAACCCCGGCCAGGGTTTCCGTCGCGATCAGGTGTTAGGGTGACACTCCAAAATCCAGTCCACAAGAATACATGAAAGGAGCGCTAGCCAGCCTAAGCTGCTAGAGAGTAGTTATCGTCGTTTGCGATTACTTTAGGTTGCGGCTGTTTAACGAGGCAAACCGCACCTCGACATGCACCTTGGGCTTCTTGAATTCCGTCGAATCCTAATCAGCCCCTGAATTAGTAACTCAATTCAGAGCGTGCAAACAGTATAACTGAGTAAAGTACTGATACTCAAGGCCTAGTAACGCTTTATTTTAATTGTATGTGCCAATCGCGTGTTAAGTAACCAAAATTTAGTTTATGCAAGCCTATATAAACATTTACTTAACAATGTGTTTAACCTGTGTTCAAATGAGGAGTTAAGGTTTTTGCTATTTCTAAACCTTTAGTTGTAAAAAATAAAAATAATAACAGGCATAGAGTAGGGAATTAATAAATGTCGGTTTTTTCATTTGATAAAAGTACAGGGTTTGTCTCTTTAGAAAGTCACCCTATTGATAGTGGTTTTCCTGTTACAAGTACTCAGTTAACGCAAATGCTAGAGCAATCTGAGTTTAGTGAGTACGAAGCTGTCATTGCCAATATTGGAAAGCTTTTTGCGCCCACTAAAAATTATCAGGAAGTATCGCTTGTCGTTGCTAAAGCTGTAGATGCGTCGCTTATCATTAATATTGATGAAAAAAACATGGTCGCAGAAGCAACATTAACTACCGCTAAAGGTGGCGCACTTTTGTCTATGGAAGGCGCGCAAAAAGCACTTGCTGATGCAGGTGTTAAAAAAGGAATAAGCCCTCGTGCGCTTGATACCTTTTTGGGCCAGCAGTTTGAGCAACCAGCAGGAAGCTCTTACAGTGCCATAATTGCACATGGGCGCAATCCAAAAGAAGGCAGCGATGCTAAATTTGTGCGTTTATGCTCAACAGCTCAAGACCGAGTACTCAGCCCACAAGCTAAAGAAGGCGGTAAGGTTGATATGAAAAACCTTGGCGCTATTATCACCGTAAAACCTGGCACTCCCTTAATGCAGCGTATTGCAGCTACACCTGGAGAAGAAGGCTATACGGTATTTGGCGATTCAATTAGTGCAAAACCAGGTAAAGATCACCAACTCCAGCCTTTCGAAGGTACAAAAGTAGATCCTAATAATCCTAATATGCTTATTGCCGACTGCAAAGGTGTGCCCGTTGCCCTACCCCGTGGTATGCGTGTAGATGACGTTTTATGCTTTGATAACGTAGATGTAAGTACAGGCCATGTTGATTTTGATGGTAGCGTAATTATTACTGGTGATATTAAAGACGGTATGCGTGTAAAAGCCAATGGTGATATTACGGTACTTGGTTTTGTAGAATCAGGAACTGTTGAAAGTAAAAGTGCGGTAACCATTATGCTTGGCGCAATTGGCCGAAAACGTGAAGGCGAGGAAGCATTTACATGCTCTATAACCGCTCAGCGAACTATTTCGATTGGTTATGCCCAGTACTGCAATATTAAATCCGAACAAGATTTATTTATTGAACGCCAAGCTCTGCATTGTGATTTGAGTGCTAGGCGATTAATACGTGTAGGCAAAGCAAATGACCCGCGAGGTAAAATTATTGGCGGTAATATTTTAGATGCTATGCGCATTGAAACAGGTGAGCTAGGCGCGCCAGCCGGTACTAAAACACGCGTATTTTTAGCACAACTCTGGTTTGAGCTTCGCCAAAAGCAAATACAAATCACCGATTTTGAAAAAGTACTTGCGACTAAAGTAACCGCTTTACAACAGGCTCGTGAAAAAGCGAGTAAAATTGCGGGGGCTGCTCAGCGTCAGCAATTCATGAATAAAATAACTGAAAATGAAAAGCATATAAAAATACGCTCTGCGCATATTCATCGTCAAAAACTACTTATTAAGCAAAAAATAGTGCAATTACTTGCCAGCAGTCGTTTAAAAGTAAATGAATTAATGCACCCTGGTGTGGAGCTTAAAATAGCGAAAGATTCTAAACAATTTTCGCGTATTTACCCGCCCCACCTAGTTAAGCTAACTGAGGGTAAAATTACTCAGACGTTTTAGTTTCTTCGTCATTTTCAGTTTCAACTTCAGCATCAGCATCAGCATCAGCGTCATCTAGTGGCGCTAATGGCCAACCACCTAATTGCTGCCAGCGGTTTACTATTAAACAATAAAGCTCAGCTGTACGTTCTGTGTCGTAAAGCGCTGAGTGCGCTTGGCTGTTATCAAACTCGATACCAGCCGCTCTACATGCTTTTGCTAATACAGTTTGCCCTAACGCTAAACCCGCTAAAGATGTTGTATCAAAGCTTACGAAGGGATGAAATGGCGTACGCTTAATGTTATTACGCTCTATTGCTGCATTTAAAAAGCCATGATCAAATGCGGCATTATGCGCCACAATAACTGAGCGTTGGCACCCAGCAGCCTTTTGCGCTTTGCGTACTACTTTACATATTTCTTTAATGACTTCATCTTCAGGTACTGCACCACGCAGTGGTGAAAATGGGTCTATACCATTAAAGTCGATGGCTGCTTGTTCTATATTAGCGCCTTCGAATGGCTGAACATGAAAATGAACAGTATGATCTATGCTGAGCAGTCCTTCGTCATCCATTTTTAAAACAGAGGCTGCTATTTCTAACAAGGCATCTGTTTCTTTGTTAAAACCTGCAGTTTCAACATCAATAACAACAGGAAAAAATCCACGAAAGCGTTTTGCGAAAGGTGTTTGCTCAGTATTTGCCATAGTCTTCTTTGTTTATACGTGTAAGCTGACTATTATGTCAAAATTGATGCCCCCTAGGCTAGGGGATTTAAGTATTTATTGCTTTAAAATTGTAGGCACATAACTTGCTTTAGCTTATAAGTTAGTTATATAGAGAACAAACTAATCATTGCAGTCGTTAATTTGCCAAATTATTGGCATTCCCGGATAGCTGGAGAGCACCATGAAGTATAAGTTGTTATTTATTAGCCTTAGTATAAGTGCAGTGCTTTGCAGTGCTCACTCGCAAGCTGCTATGCGCCAATACACAGCAACCCAAGACAACTCCAACTGGGAAGTCGTTAAAACCACGCGCTTACAATGCCAGTTAAATCATGAGGTTCCTTATTACGGTGAAGCTATTTTTAAAGCTTCAGCAAGTAAAAATAAAAACTTAACATTTAATTTAGATATGGTTGTACGCCCAGATAACTACGCAATTGCAGGTTTAAAAGCCGTGCCACCTACATGGCGTGCAGGGTTGCCCGCTCGCGATATTGCAAATATGAAATTACTTAAAAAGTTTGATGGCGAGCTAGGCAATAAAACCGCATGGGAAATGCTTACCGAGCTTGAAAAAGGCTACTACCCTACTTTTTATTATCAAGACTGGCAAAACAGTGCCGATAAAATTGCCGTTGGTATATCGAGCGTAAACTTTAAACAAGCTTACTGGGCTTTTTTACAATGCCGTGATGAGCTACTCCCTTACAGCTTTGAAGATATTTCGTTTACTGTAATGAACTATCAATCTAACAGCAGTAAATTAACTAAATCCTCGCAACAACGTCTTGATAAGATTGCTGAGTATTTAAAAAATGATGCAAGCATAGAGTCCATTAGTATTGACTCATACACAGATAGTTATGGCGGACGCTGGAATAACTTAGATTTATCGCGCAAGCGCGCCAAAACTATAAAAGATTATATGGTGAGCTTGGGTGTTGATGAAGCCAAAGTACAAACAACCGGTTTGGGCGAAAAACGCTTTGTTGATAATAACGATAACATTTTAAGCCGAGACAAAAACCGTCGTTTAATTATTCAAATAGAAAAAATGTAGTAAAGCTAATTTGCGCTTACTTTCTTTCGCTTTAAAACTTATCACTAAATTGAAAAAATGTAGTAAAGCTAATTTGTGTTTACTTTCTTTCGCCTTAAAAACTTATCACCAAATTGGAAAAAACCTAGACTAATTAAAATAATAACCGCACCAATTATTAGTTCTTGGCTTAATGACTCATTATTTAGCCAAGCTCCCAAGGCTAACGCAAAGCTAGGAGTTATAAGTGTAGTAAGTGATACCGTGCTTGCATTTAGGTTTTGCAGCACATGAAAATACGCCAAAGCCCCTACTAAAGATCCAAATATTCCTAGATAACCAATAGCCCACAATGATTTTGCACTCCAGTTTTGTATATGCAACTCACCATCTAATAACCACCAAGCAATAAAAAAGAGTGGGGTTACAAAAACTAAGGCACCAAATGTTGTCGCCATAGGATGAATCGCAATCTGTACGCGCTTGATCATCACACCACTTAAACTAAAAAAGCAGACAGCCATAAACACATAAAGCAACCCGAGCCCTTGAGTTTGCGAGTTTTGTACTTGGTTATAACTAACAAAATATAAGCCAATTAAAGCGCACGCTAACGCAACTAATTTAATCGGGCTAAATTTAGGTTCATTTAATAATTGCTGAGCAAGCAACCCCGACAAAATAGGTGCAAGGCCAAACATAAGCGAAATAATACCAGAAGGGACTGTTTTAGCTGCCATATAGCTCAACAACATACCGCCAAAAATACCTATACTCGAATAAAAATAAAGTAAGCATGCATTTTTGCTCCAAGGCACTCTAATATTTGTAATAGCAACAATTAAGCCACCTAATAATAGTCCCACCAGCATCCGCATTAACACTGCAAGTGTTGGCGATACAGTTTCACTACTCCACACTATACCCAATGGTGTAGTAGACCATATAAGAACCATTAAAAAATACGATACTTTAACTGGCAAGTGCCATCCCTACGCTTTATATGACTGAATAAAACAAAGAATAAATTATACGCTCACTACCGTGTTTTAGTACTTTTTAAACACTAAAGTCCTTAATAAATACAGTTGTAAATTGTAAGTTACATTTTAATACTGCTCTTTTATTACAAAACTATTTGAGATTTGAGCAACTAGTTATATGGTGCATCAATATTAATAATAATTAAGGTAATTAAGTGCTTAAAAATAAAACAACTGGAAGCATGTTAATTGTTGCAGGCACCACTATTGGTGCGGGTATGTTGGCATTGCCAATTGCATCTGCCGGGCTTGGGTTTAGTACTGCACTTGCATTAATAATTGCTAGCTGGTTACTAATGACCTACACCGCACTACTCATGTTAGAGCTACACCAATATGCACCACGCGATGCAACGTTAAATACATTGGCTAAATTATGGCTTGGAAAGCGCGGACAATATATTGCGAATTTTTCGATGGTTTTTTTATTTTACGCTTTATGCGCTGCTTATATTGCAGGTGGTGGTGCACAACTCCAAGCGCGTATAAATATAGGCTTTGACGTAAATATAGCCCCACAGTTTGGCTCTGTTATTCTCGCTGTTATTATTGCAAGTGTGGTAACGCTAGGCACTAGCAAGGTAGATAAACTAAACAGAGTGTTATTTACAATAAAAATTATTGTATTAGCTAGTTTGTTTTACATGCTTACCCCTTATGTGCAAGGTAAGCACTTATTAGAGATGCCTGTGGAGCAAGGATTAATCCTTTCAGCTATACCGGTTATATTTACTTCGTTTGGCTTTCATGGCTCTATCCCCTCTATTGTTAAATATGTTGGTGTTGAAATAAAAGTACTGCGCAAAGTAATGATTGCTGGAGCCGCCCTACCTTTAGTTATTTATATTTTTTGGCAACTACTTAGCCAAGGTATTATGAGCCAAGCTGATTTACTCAACAGCCAAGGTCTTAATGGGTTTGTATCTAGCGTGGCAAGTATTGCGCATAACCCAAGTGTGGCAACGGCCGTTAAGTTATTTGCTGATTTAGCACTTGCGACATCATTTTTAGGGGTGAGTTTAGGGTTATTTGATTTTTTTGCTGATGCATTTAAAAAGGGTGACAATAAAACAGACCGAATTAAAACGGCCTTAATTACGTTTATTCCGCCACTTGGCTTTGCATTGTTTTATCCTCAAGGCTTTATTATGGCCTTAGGGTACGCTGCAATAGCACTTGTTGTACTGGCAATATTTTTGCCTGTAGCAATGGTTTATAAACAGCGTACAACATCAAATAAAACAGGCTACCAAGTTAAAAGTGGGAATGTTGGGCTTGGTATAGCAACTATATGTGGCATAACTATTATTGCTGCGCAGTTTATGCAAATGGCGGGGCTTATTCCTGCTATCGGTTAAAGGTTGCTGCTTTTTGTTTAAATTTAGATAATAAAAAACCGCACATCATTATGATGTGCGGTTTTTTATATTAACTGCGTTTATTTACAAACGTCAGCTACAGCATTTGAAAAGTATTCAATATTTGAATGACTAACACCTGCAACATTTACGCGGCTAGAGCCAACTATGTAAATGCCGTATTCTTTTTGTAGGCGAGCAATTTGCTCTTTATTAATACCTAAGAAAGAAAACATACCGTTTTGGCGTTCAATAAATGAGAAGTCTTGAGCAATATCTTTAGTTGCTAAGCTTTCTTTAATTAAGCTACGTAAGCCATTTATACGACTACGCATTTCATCAAGCTCAGAGTGCCACAATTGTGTAAGCTCTGTACTGCTTAAAATAGTATTAACAATGTCAGCACCATGCGCTGGCGGCATTGAGTAAATACTACGTACAACGCTTAGCATTACAGAGTTTGAAATATCTGCTGTTGCGCTGTCTTTTGCAATTAGTGAACATGCACCAATACGCTCGCGGTATAGGCCAAAGTTTTTAGAACATGAAGAACAAATAATTAGCTCTTCTACTGCATCGGCTAAAATACGTAAGCCACGTGCATCTTCTTCAAGTGAAGCACCAAAGCCTTGGTACGCAATATCAACAAGTGGTGTAAAGCCAACTTCTTTTGCCAGTTCGGCAACCGTGTTCCACTGTGTTTCGTTTAAATCCATACCGCTTGGGTTATGACAACATGCATGCAGTAAAACCACATCACCTTTAGGCACTTGTTTAAGTGTGTTGATCATTTCATCAAACAATAAATCTTTATTTTCGTAATCGTAATATGGGTATTCTTTTACTGTTAAGCCTGCAGCTTCAAACAAGCTAATATGGTTAGCCCATGTTGGGTTAGTTACCCAAACAGTCGCGTCTGTATTACAACGCTTAATAAATTCAGCTGCAACACGAAGTGCACCCGTACCACCAGGAGCTTGTGCGGTACGTACGCGGTTAGCTAGTAATACTTGATGCTCACCTAATAGTAACTGCTCCATTTTTTGGCAGTAATCTAAATTACCCGCTAAACCAATGTAAGATTTGCTCATTTCGTTTTCAAGACGAAACGCTTCAGCTTTTTTAACCGCTTTAAGAACCGGTGTATTGCCTTGCTCATCTTTGTAGACACCTACACCTAAATCAATTTTATTAGGGTTTGTATCTTGTTTATAGGCCGCCATAAGGCCAAGAATAGGATCTGTTGGTAATGGTTTTAATACTGAGAACATTGGCTATCTCTTATCGTTATTTAGGGGTTAGCTGTTAAGCTAAGCTTAACATAAAAGCACATCATATTGACTAGCGTTATTTACACTAGAAAGTGAGGAATTTTAATACAACATGCAATTAAAACGGCAAGTGTCTTTTCATCAAAAAAATCATTTTTAAAGGCTTCTGCATCTACAATACCAACGCATTCATTTTGTGCATTAAATAAAGGTAGGCAGGTTTCTGATTTAACTTTAGGATCGCATGTGTAGTATTCACCACCTTGTGATAAATACGCCTCAACGTTATTAATAATGCGGCCCTTGTGAGATAGCGCAACCTGTACGTTGTTACTGCCAGCTGCAAATGCTTGCGTTAAAGGAAACAACGGACGACTAGGCGCTCCATGATAAGCCAATTTTAATAGTTGATTACCTTCAGGGGTATTAGTTGATTGATAAATACCATACCAATCAACGCCCGTTTGCTGCTCAATGTAGCTTACAATACTTTGTAAATTAGCCAGCTTAAACTGTGTTTGCTCATCATTTTTAATATAGTCAGTTAATTTGAATGGCTCATCTTGTAAGTAACCAAATAAACTACATGCACCGCCCTCGCCAAGCTCTGGTATTTGATACTCCCAACACACATCAGGCAAAGCAGTGTTTGCTAAATGTAGATCAAGCTTTTCAAGCTCTGTTGAAATCAAAGCTGGATTAGCACTAAGTTGTGCTTGTTTTAAGTAAGAAGAAATCATTTGGCCATCCATACATCTAAAGTTTCGAGAATAATAGCATGGATATTTTTACAGAGCTAGCTCAACTTGTAGCACATTTCAACTTGGTTACCACTGGCGTTATAAGTGACTTTTTCGGCTATTTCTTCTAATAAGGACACCCCTCTGCCAAATTCGTTATTAGCCTTTGCCAACTCATCGTGCTTACTACTAAACCCTCGGCCTGAATCACAAATAATAAAATATAAACTGAGCGTGTCGGGGCAATAGCGCATATCAATAATAATCATGGCATCTGTAAGTTTAGCAAGGGCTGCCTCTCTCAACTCGTAATATCGAAAAAAGCCGTCCTCTTGTTTTTTAATTTCTGAGTTAAGTCCTAATACACCATGATCAAGCGCATTGTTGTAAGCCTCAGACAACAGTAAAAATATATTAGAGCGATGAGTATTTAACCCCTCAACACTACTTAAAATATTAACGACGTCGTAAACGGGGTCTGTTTTTTTTATTTGCTCTGAGTTTAAGCTCAAAGACAAATTAAAAGCCAAAGTAGAAAATGCTTCTCGCTCTTGTTCCACAGGAATTAAAGGCAGGCAGTTTAGTAAAACAATGCTTAAATCGTCTTGCTGCTTAGTACCATCTGCAAACTTAGTAACATTAGCAACTATGTCTTCACTACTAATCATCGATTTACTTTTTAAGGTTTGTAAAAAACGCTCTTCCCCAAAAAATATATCCTCTTTGTTTGCTGTTTCTATAATACCGTCGGTTGCTAATACTAGGCGTGTATTACTATTTGTTTCAAAATGAATAACTTCATATTCAAATTCTTGTTCATCTAAAATCCCCAGCGCCATATGCTGAGATTCTAATGTTTGTTTTACATTACCGTCTTTATCTATTAGGTAGGCATCGGGTAAGCCGCCCATCCATGCAGAAACACTTTTACCTGATGCACTAAGCTCTATAATAGTCGCCGCACAAAACATGTGACCTGGTAGGAGGTTGTACAGTAGTGTATTTAGCTCACAGGCAATATCGTTAACAGCCATGCCTTTTTGTACCATATTATAAAACACACGAGAAACCGGCAACGCACCAATAGCAGCAGCTAGGCCGTGCCCAGTAAAATCGCCCAGCATGCAGTACAAATTACCAATTGGGCTTTGCGCAACCAAAAACATGTCACCATTAAACATAGATGCGGGTGATAAATTAAAATCTAAGTACTCTTTAAATTTTCCTTGGTTTTCTAATGAGTTATTAAAAATATGCTCAATTATTTCGTGTTCACGTTCAATTTGGTTGTGATGATATTCAAGTAGTTTCTTTTGTTGGTTTGCTTTTTTACTCAGCTCTCTGGTGCGAATATGTGCTTTAATTTTTGCATGCAGAATAACTTTTTCAAATGGTTTATGAATAAAGTCATCGCCACCCACTTCGAGGCAGCGCTCAAAACTTGCTTGATCTTCTAAGGAGGTTATAAAAATAATCGGTAAGTAAACTTCACTATACTGCTGCTTTATTTTTTCAGCAGCTTCAAAACCATCCATTACAGGCATTAAAACATCAAGTAAAACAACGTCTATTTGCTCTCTTTTAAGTACATTAAGTGCATCTAGCCCGTTATAAGCCACTGATATTTTATAACCCTCTTGCTCAAGCATTTTACTTAGTAAAATGCGGTTGAGCGCCTGATCATCCACAATTAACACATGTATCATTAGCTAATATCAAACTTTTTATCAAAACGTGAAATTTGTAGAATTTTTCTAAGCTGAGGTTGGCAATTGCTTATTTCGATAGTTTTCACTTGGCTATCAATGGTTTTTTTCATGTTAAGTAACATGCCAAGTGCTGAGCTATCCATGTAGTCAGTCTCTCTTAAATCGATAATAACCTTTACTGTTTTTTCGCTCATTTGGGCATAAGCTTGGCGAAAAGATTGCACTAAATTAAAGTCAAATTTACCTTTGATTTGTATTGTTAATGTAGTGCCATCGACTGATTCATTCTTAGTTAAACTCATATTAAACTCCAATAATATTTCCTTTGAACTAAATATAACCTGTTAAAAGTATTTAGCAAAAAGAAAAACACACAACTTCAAATTTGCTATCATTTACGCCAATATTTAATTAATTTTTATCCATAAAGGTAAGGTATGAGTGATAGTCACTTAGTATATTCAACAAGTACGGGGCGCATTGACCAGCCAAAACCAGAAAAAGAGTTAGAAGCTAAGCTTTTTAAAGATGGTTTTATTCGCATTGAGCGTCAAACAAAAGGACGTAAAGGCAAAGGCGTAATGTTAGTTGTAGGCATTGATCCAAAAGATCATGATTTAAAAAAGTTAGCTAAAACTATAAAAAGCAAAATGGGCCAAGGCGGCGCAGTAAAAGAAGGCATTATTGAAGTGCAAGGTGATGACCGCGATAAACTAAAAGCCATTTTAGAAGCGTTAAAATTTAAAGTTAAAATTGCGGGTGGTTAACCCGCAATTTTATTAACTACTTACTTCGCTATTTGAGAGTTCATTTAACCTTTCATACAATTTTGGTAGTTCGTGCTCAGCAATTGGTTTACTAAAATAATAGCCTTGTACAATGAAACAATTATTATTTTGTAAAAACTGCATCTGCTCTATTGTCTCAACCCCTTCTGCGACCACGTCTAGCTTTAACTTTTGCGCCATGGCAATAATAGCGGCAGTGATTTCCATATCATTTGTATCCTCAGGGATATCTTTTACAAATGAACGGTCAATTTTCAATATATCAACCGGGAATCGTTTTAAGTAACTGAGTGACGAATAGCCAGTACCAAAATCATCAATAGAAATAGATATACCTAAGGCTTTAAGCTCGTGGAGTTGTGTAATTGCAGCTTCTACATTTCCCATTAGCATACTTTCAGTCAGCTCTAAATGAAGGCGCTTAGCCGAAACACCCGTCCTAATTATCATTTTACTCAGTGTTGAGACTAAGCTTGAGTCTTTGAACTGGCGAGCCGATAAGTTTATCGATATATTATTTTCTAAGCCTTGCTTTGTTAATCTTACGGCAAAATCACAAGACTCTTGAAGCACCCATTCGCCTAATTCAACTATAAGGCCTGTCGCTTCTGCAATAGGAATAAATTTATCTGGAGGGATTGCGCCTTCAGTTGGGTGGAACCATCTTAATAACGCTTCATAGCCAATGACCTGATGAGTACGACTATCAACTTGAGGTTGGTAGTAAACTACAAACTGTTTTTCTTTTAGTCCTATACGTAGCTCATTTTCAATAAATAAACGCTCATTAGCAGCTGCGTTCAATTCTTGGCTATAAAAATGGAATGTATTACGCCCTTTTGCTTTTGCCTCATACATTGCTAAGTCAGCATGTTTTAATAACTGATCTTCTTCTAGGCTATCGTACGGAGCCATTGTAATACCAATACTCGCGCTCACAATAACTTCATTACTACCTAGTTTTATAGGCACATTCAGTGTTTTTTGAATTGTATTGGCAACATCAGTCGCGTGAGCTTGGCTTTCTATACCACTGAGTAATACTGCAAATTCATCACCACCTAAGCGCGCTATGGTGTCCTCGGCTCGTAAACGTTTTTTAAGTCTGTTTGCCACTTCAATTAATAATTGATCGCCGGCATCGTGACCTAATGTATCGTTAATACGTTTAAATTCGTCTAAATCAAAGTAAAACAATGCAAATGCATAGTGCCCTCGTTCTGCTAATGCCATTGATTTACGCAATTGCATTCTAAAAAACGTTCTGTTGGCAAGGCCCGTAAGGGTGTCAAAGTAAGCAAGCTGCTCCATTTTACGCTGGCTTTCTTTTACAAACGAAATATCTTGTGCAGATGCTACATAGCTGGTTATTTCACCGCCCTCTTCACGAATTGGCGAAACACTTAAAGACACCCAAATTGGCTCTTTATTCAAGCCTTGAATTAATGTATCACCGCGCCAGTAATTACGGCTGCGTAGATCTATGTCTATATCTTCAACTAAAATAGACATTTCTGAGGCAATAATATTAAGTAATGGTGCTCTATTAAAATGACTTTCTGGGTAGCCTGTCATTTCGAGCATTTTTGGATTCACGTATTCAATTACAAAATTCTCATCGGTGATCACAACGCCAGTGCCCGAGAATGCTACCGCTTTAGATAAACGGTTAGCTGCTTTTTCAGCAATTTCTTTTTCTGTAATTCTCTGGTTTAAGCCATCGATAAGTTTGCGAATTTCTACCGTCATGTCTCTAAATGAGCCATTAAGCGTACCAATTTCATCTTTGTTTTCTGGTGGAAATTCTGTAGTTAATTGACCTTTGCCAAAACTTGTAACTGCATAAACCAAAGTATGTAAACGGCGAAGGACTAGTTGATAAAGCGCTTGATGCAGCAATAAGGCAACTAAAATTGCGTATAAAATAAAGAGACCAAAAAACTTCAGTTTTAAATCTTGTAATGCAGATAACGTCGATGAACGCTTTTTATATACCCCTATGTACCAATCTAAGTCATCAATCTTACGAATATTGATAATATGAGCTTCGTCATTTTTTTCAAACGAATTTGCGTATTCAGGTAATTTCACCGCAATTACATCATCAATAATCGACTGCAGCGCTGGGTTTACAAATTCGTTAGTAGCGAGTGCTTTATTATCACTACCATAGTCGGCTAGTAAGGTCGGATTTAAATCTGGGTGTGCTAACAATTGCCCTTTACTATCAAACACAAGTAGGTGTTTTTCTTTATCACCGACAGGTAAAAATGAAATAAGTTTGTTGAGGGAAATATCGCTCCCTGTCACACCTAAAAACTCATTATCGACATAAACTGGCACTAGTAAGCTAATAACCCATTTGCGCCATACTGTATCGTAATAGACTTTTGACCATGCAGGCTCTCTTACTGTTTCAAGCGTGCTTTTAATCGATTTATAAGTTGAGCCATTCGTTGCTCTAAAGTCGGCAGGTGCGTTTAATGCCCAATTAGGGGGAGAAACACGAATAAAATCATCATCTGTTATTAGATAAAAGTTAAAAAAGTCGTGTACCAGTGTAGGAGAAATTATACGCCACAGCATCTCAGAATCATTAAATAGGCGTTTATAAAAAGGAGAGTAATTTTGCTGTGGTAAAAATGCTGCTGATAAACCATCAGCCGAGGCACTGCGAATCGTACCGTCACTATTAAATTGTAACTGTGATTTATTGCTTAAATTAATTGGTGAATTGGGTTGAAAAAGTTGTTGTGTTACTACGTTATTAGCTTGTTGAGCAATATTTACTTTTGTTTTAATGCGCTCATTAAATTGCTTCACTAATAAGTCTGTCGAGCTTTTTAAAACTTCGTGTTCTTCAAAAACGAGTTGCTTCTCTTCAGATTTAAGCATTAAGGCAGCCGCACATACCCCAGCTATTAAGCAAATAGCGGATATGAGTAGCGATAGTTTTACACTTAAAGAATTCAATCCAAAACGCGATGGAGGGCGTCTGTAAACCACGGGTCAACCTTAATTATTAATAATTGTTATTATTTGAACCAGTTAACGAAATATACCAGATCCGCATTCATATATATAAATTATTTGTAAACTTTCTATAAAAACTAATATAGGGAAATAAATAGTACTCTAAGCTTATTTAGATCTTTATTGACATTGGTAGCAACTCTCCATACATTAACTGCATGAACATATTTATCTCTCGCACTTTTTTTTCGTTTTTTAGCTTCTTTATATAGAAGAGGCTTCCCTGTTTGTGAGATAAAATCAATCGAATAGTAAAGCCTCCCAACCGGGAGGCTTTTTTGTTTTTGCTGTGTAATAACAGCTTACTTTTGGAATGAGGATACCAAAATGACAAATGATGTATTAAATGCACTAAGACACGATATAAATGAAATAGACTCCGACTTACTCGTATTATTAGCTAAACGTCGTCGTATTAGCCACGGTGTGGTTGAATATAAAATCGCCAACAACAAGCCAATTCGCGATGAAGCACGTGAACTCGCACTTTTAGAGAAACTGATTGGTTATGGTAAATCACTAGGTTTAGATGCTTACTACGTGAATAATGTTTTTCAAACTATTTTGGAAGACTCTGTTTTACACCAACAAGCAATGCTACAAAAAAACCTGAATCCAGATGCCCTTAGTGAAACACACCGTGTAACTTACTTAGGTGGTCAGGGTTCTTATAGCCAACTAGCATGCCATAAATATTTTAGCCGCCGCCCGGGTAAATTAGTTGAAATTGGCTGTACATCGTTTGACGAAATAACAGGTAAAGTAGAAAACGGACAAGCTGATTTTGGTTTATTACCCATTGAAAACACAAGCTCTGGCAGTATTAACGAGGTGTTTGACTTATTACAGCACGCGCAAGTGTCTATTGTTGGAGAAGTAACTCACAGTGTAGAGCATTGCTTACTCGCCAACCCTGATACTGAACTTAGTCAACTAATAAAAATATTTGCACACCCACAACCATTTGCGCAGTGCAGCCGCTTTTTACAGGGCTTAGGTGATTTACAACACGAAACATGTGACTCAACATCAAGCGCGCTACAATCAGCTCTGAACACACCATACAGTGCTGCAATTGGCTCTGCACAAGCGGGGAAAAACGTAGGGCTTGAGGTTATTAAATCAAACCTAGCTAATCAAAGCGAAAACCATAGCCGCTTTATTGTTGTTGCACGTAAACCTCTACAAGTGTCTAACCAAATTCCAACTAAAACTAGTTTGATCATGTCGACAAAACAACAAGCGGGCTCACTAGCCGATGCGTTAATGATTTTTAAGCAGCATAAGATTAATTTAGTAAAACTTGAATCTCGCCCTACTCCGGGCAATCCGTGGGAAGAAGTTTTTTATGTTGACCTAGAAGCAAATTTAGCTGAAAGCCAAGTAAAAGAAGCGCTAGAAGAACTTAAAGAGCACACCCAATATGTACGTATTTTAGGATGCTACCAAAGCGAGTCACTACAGGCAGTAAGCGTTAATACTTAATAAGCAATTTTACAAATCAAAAAGGGCCGATATCGGCCCTTTTTCGTTAACTAGTACCAGTCTGCATAAATATTTTAGCAATTTAACGAATTAAATCCCCATACTTAAGCAATCGGTATAACAAATATTAATCTAAAACTTTTGAATCATTCGCTTTATTTAATAAGCTTCTGCTTTGCGTTAAAAAGTGTTCTGTCGAGTCAGAAAAGTAAACTTTCGCCTGCGCAAAAGAATCAATAAGCGCTGCTTTATCTCCCGCTTTTAATTTTGCTAACGTACTTGCGAAGGTATCTTGGTACTGTGCAAGTAAGGTTTCTACATCATCGAATTGTGCTAGCATAATATCTGAGTAAAGCTCAGGCGACTGCGCAAATAAACGCCCTACCATCATCAGTTCTAATTGATATATAGGTGACGAGCAGCTACGTAATTCTTCTAGTGTATGACTTTGTTTTGCTAGAAATTGTCCGTACACAAATGTCGTTAAATGGCGCATTACCTGAATAATTTGCATTGCTTCATCATGCTTTTTAGCATCAAGCTCAACAAGCTGACAACCCCATACTTGTAACTGCTGTAACAAACCTTTTGCCGCTTGGTGTTCTCGCCCTTCACATACAACAACTGTTTGTTTTACCCAGTGTGATATATCAGGCCCAAACATAGGATGTAAACCAACCACAGGGCCACTGTGCGCAGCTTTTAGTGCTTTAATAGGCGATTGCTTTACCGATGTAATATCAACTAGTAAACAGTCTTCATCTAGTTTAGGTAACTTAGCAACGACAGCGTCCAATGCATTAATAGGTACGCTAATCATTACCAGCTTGGCACCTTTTAAAATACTTTTAGCATCGTTTTGCTGATCTTTATCTAAGATTTTAACTTCGTAACCTGAGCGAATAAACTGCTGTGCAAATAACTGGCCCATGGCACCTTGACCACCCACAATCACAATTGGCGAAAGCTCTGGCGCTGCGCATGCAAGTTTTGCTTGTTGGTTTTGATAGGCTTCTCGCATCATGCGTCTTAGTATATCTTCAACGAGATCTGGGCTTACATTTTGATTTATTGCTTCTTGTCGTCTTGCCGCTAATAGCTCTGCTTCACGGACAGGTGCATGTAAAGGCGCGCCTGTTTGTTGTTTTATCTCACCAATTTTTTGCGTAATACCATTACGTTTAGCGAGTAAGGCAACAAGTTGTGCATCGCATTCATCTATACCTTCTCTTAGCTGTGCTAAATCACTTATGTCAGCCACGTTCGTCCCACCTTAAAAAACCAAATAACGTAAATATAAATTTACATAAAAGTAAACTAATCAATACGATAAATACTAACAGGATCAGCTAACTGAGAAAAGGCTAAAGCGGAAATTTTACTAATGAGGAATTGAGAATTGAGAATTGAGAAAATAATATTCTAAAACCAAAACGGGTTGCAACCCGAAGGATGCAACCCGTTTTTTTGCGTTGATAAACAGCGCGTATTAGTTAAGTTTTTCTCTAATACGTGCAGATTTACCAGAACGCTCACGTAGATAGTAAAGCTTAGCACGGCGAACTGCACCGCGACGCTTAACTGTTACGCTATCAATAAGAGGGCTGTGCGTTTGGAATACACGCTCAACGCCTTCACCGTTCGAGATTTTACGAACTGTGAATGCTGAGTGAAGACCACGATTACGCTTAGCGATTACAACACCTTCAAAGGCCTGTAGACGCTCTTTAGCACCTTCTTTTACTTTTACCTGTACAACCACTGTATCACCAGGGCCAAATGCAGGTACGTCTGTTTTAAGCTGCTCATCTTCAAGCGCTTTAATAATATTTTGGTTTACTTTTGCCATTATGTTTCTCACTTTCCTAGGTGTAACTGTCTTCTAGCCACAAGCTTTTTGGTACTCTTGCTGAAATTTCGCGAGTAATACCGCTTGCTCCTCAGTCAGAGCTAGGTTATGCAACAAGTCAGGACGTCGTAACCAAGTTCTGCCTAATGACTGCATAAGCCGCCATTTTGCTATCTCTTGGTGGTTACCACTGAGTAATACAGCAGGAACCTGTTTGTCGTCCAATGTTTCTGGTCGTGTATAGTGTGGACAATCTAACAAGCCATCCGAAAATGAATCTTGTTCCGCTGACTGGTTATGACCTAACACACCTGGCACTAATCGCGCTACTGCGTCAATTAATGTCATGGCAGGTAGTTCACCACCACTCAAAATAAAATCACCAATTGACCATTCTTCGTCAACATATGATTCTATTATTCTCTCATCTATACCTTCATAGCGACCGGCAATCAAAATCAGTTTTTTAGAGTTAGCGAGTTCGCTAGCACCTTGCTGATCAAGTTTGCGCCCTTGCGGGGACATATAAATTACTTTAGCACCATCACCAGCTGCTTTTTTAGCTTCGGCAATCGCTTTTTTTAATGGCTCAACCATCATTAACATACCAGGTCCGCCCCCGTAAGGACGGTCATCTACGGTTCTATGCTTATCTAAAGCGTAGTCTCGCGGATTCCAGCAGTTAAAATCAATTAAGCCATTTTTTACTGCGCGACCGGTAACACCTTGGTCTGTAATAGCGTCAAACATGTCTGGAAAAAGGCTTATCACCCCTACCCATAATGAACTAGTTTGCGTCATTAAAAACCAGGATCCCAGTCTACGGTAATTTCTCTTGCGTCGTATTTAACTTCTTTAATAACTGAATCAGTTAAAAAAGGAATCAAACGCTCAGCTTGACCAAATGCGTCTTTACTGTTTGCTTTAACAACCAGTACGTCATTTGACCCTGTCTCCATCAGGTCATCAACAATGCCTAAGCTATAACCTTTATCGGTTACAACAGACATGCCAATGAGATCTCGCCAATAGAACTCACCTTGCGGGAGTTCTGGTAAATGCGCTGCATCCATTGAGATTTCTGCATGGGTATAAGCCATTGCTTCGTCTCGGTCGTTTACCTGCGCAAATTTAGCGATAAAGCCTTTGTTGTGGCGACGCCAGTCGACCACTTCTAAGGACTGCCATTTACCTTGCTGCCCTATCAACCACGGGCTGAAATCGAAGATCCCTACGGGATCATCAGTAAATGAATGTACCTTAAGCCAGCCCTTTATACCATATGGGGCACCGAGCTTTCCTACGACAATTATTGATGAGGTGTTCTCTTGACTCATGGTTACACTTACGCCTATTAAGCCGCTTTACGAGCGTCTTTTACTAACTTAGCTACGCGATCTGAAAGAGATGCGCCCTGACCTACCCAGTGTTCAACACGTGGTAAATCTAAACGAATTTTTTCTTCTTGACCTGAAGCAATTGGGTTAAAAAAGCCTACTTTCTCGATGAAGCGACCGTCACGCGAGAAACGGCTATCCGCAACCACAATTTGATAGAAAGGGCGTTTTTTAGCGCCACCACGTTGCAAACGAATAGTTACCATACCGTCCTCTATAAAGATTGACTGTTTTCATTAATAAGATTTACTCCCCAGAATGGGGAGCTGGGGAATTGTACGAGTTTTTGGCAATAACGCAAGTAAGAAGTGAACCAAAAAGGCAGTTTAGTAGGTTAAACCGTGATCTCAACGACAAATAAGAGTTAAAGGTGTATTACATGCATAATTTATTCAACAAAAAAGGAGCTATTTGCTCCTTTAAATATGATTCGCTATTATTTTAAAAAGTAACTTAATGGTACTTTTTAAAATTTAGGACCGCCGCCGCCCATCATTCCAGGTGGTAACATGCCTTTCATACCGCGCATCATTTTAGTCATGCCGCCTTTACCTTTCATTTTTTTCATCATTTTTTGCATTTGCGTAAACTGCTTAAGCAACTTATTAATCTCTTGTACTTGTGTACCAGAGCCAGCTGCTATGCGTTTTTTACGCGAACCTTTAATGATTTCTGGGCGTGCACGCTCTTTTTTAGTCATAGAGCTAATAATAGCTTCCATTTGGATAAATGTTTTATCACCCATTTGACCTTTAACAGCATCTGGTAAGTTAGACATACCAGGGAGCTTATCAAGCATTGACATCATGCCACCCATGCTTTTCATTTGCTTTAATTGGTCAGCAAAATCATCAAGAGTAAAACCTGCGCCTTTAAATACTTTTTCAGCAACTCTAGCAGCTTGCTCTTTATCTACTTTCATCTCGACTTCTTCGATTAATGAAAGTACGTCACCCATACCTAAAATACGCGACGCTATACGGTCTGGGTGGAAAGGTTCAAGTGCGTCAGTGCGCTCACCCACACCCATAAACTTAATAGGCTTGCCAGTGATGTGACGAATAGATAAAGCAGCACCACCACGCGCATCACCATCGGTTTTTGTTAATATAACACCGGTAAGTGGTAATGCTTCGTCGAATGCTTTAGCTGTATTCGCCGCATCTTGACCTGTCATTGCATCAACAACGAACAAGGTTTCAATTGGATTGATTGCTTTGTGAAGATCTTTAATTTCATCCATCATGTTGCTATCAACATGTAGACGACCTGCAGTATCAACAAGTACTACATCTATAAATTTCTTTTTAGCATGAGAAATTGCAGCGGTTGCAATATCAACAGGCTTTTGCGAAATATCACTTGGGAAGAAATCAACATCAACTTCTGCTGCAAGCGTTTCTAGCTGTTTAATCGCCGCAGGGCGATAAACATCGGCACTTACTACAAGTACTGATTTCTTTTTTCGCTCTTTTAAAAACTTAGCAAGCTTAGCTACACTGGTGGTTTTACCCGCACCTTGTAGACCCGCTACCATTACAACGGCTGGCGGTTGCGCATTTAGACTTAGCTCTTCATTAGCCTCGCCCATTGCTTTTTCTAGTTCTTCACGCACTATTTTTATAAATACTTGGCCTGGGCTTAAGCTTTTTGTAACTTCAACCCCAACTGCACGTTCTTTAACTTGTTTTACAAAGTCGCGAACAACAGGCAATGCCACATCGGCTTCTAAAAATGCCATACGCACTTCGCGAAGTGTGTCTTTTATGTTGTCTTCCGTCAGACGGCCACGGCCACTGATATTTTTTAAGGTTTTACCTAATCGTTCTTGGAGGTTCTCAAACATGTAACGGTTCCGATAAGACGTTTATATCAATCCATTTAAATTTTACGATTAATTTGATTTTTCAATTAACCTAGATTGACTTATTAAGTTTCAATTAAAAGTAGTATACCGTATATGGCGCCTTACAATATAGTGTTCAAGTGCACCTTGATGAGTTTCTTTTTTTAAGGTCTATGCATTTGCTTTGCTATAAAATACAATGGCTATATAACAACAAGGTTTATTTTGTCTCAAATTAAGTGGCCCAAGCACAATGCTGATTATTAGTTTAACTATTATTGCCAGTTTATTTTATGTGTTAGCAACGTCTCACGTGCTTTCACGCCTGTTTCATCAACAAGGCCCAAGCCAAAAAGTAACTGTTATTTTAAGCACAGTTGCTATAGTGGCGCACATGCTGCTGTTAGTTAACTCTGTTTTTAGAGCCGACGGTCAAGATTTAAGTATCGTAAACGTCGCTCTTTTGACGTGCTGGGTGATTGTGGTCTCGGTGACGGCTGTCTCGCTAAAATTCCCTGCAACTTTATTGTTGCCCGTTGTTTATGGTTTTGGTGCCTTACTAACCATTGCCAGTTTATTTATACCTCATCATATTTTATTGCAAAGTATCAATATTGAGGTGGGTTTAGTAACGCACATCTCTTTATCTTTGTTAGCCTACTGTATTTTAATTATCGCTACTTTATATGGTGTACAGTTTTACTTTATTGATAAACGTTTAAAACGTAAAGATTTAGCAATTGTGCATAGCCATCTTCCGCCTTTAATGGTTGTGGAGCGCCAGCTTTACCAACTTCTTAATTTAGGCACTATATTACTCACATTTGCATTACTTTCAGGGTTTGTATTTCTTGATGGAATGTTCGCTAAAGAGTTCATTCATAAAACAATATTGTCGTTAGTTGCGTGGGCTATTTTTGCCGTTGTTGCTATTGGTCATATGAAAAAGGGTTGGCGCGGTAAACCGGTGGTTATTACAATCATGGTCGCTGCATTTGTCCTCACACTCGCTTATTTTGGCAGCCGTTTCATACAAGAAGTGATACTAAATAAGTTTTAACTTGACTCTGCTTGCTCACTCTAGCTTAATACGCATTGATTTATAAGAAAAGGATCCATCGTTGGACGACATATCGACAAGTACCCTATTTATCATTTTAGGTTTTTTGGTGCTTTTTTCTGCTTATTTTTCTGGTTCAGAAACCGGAATTATGTCAATCAATCGTATACGCCTGCGACACCTTGCTAAAGAGGATCATCGTGCAGCTAAACGAGTCAGTAAATTACTTAGCCGTCCAGATAGGCTCATCGGTTTAATCTTAATCGGTAATAACCTTGTTAATATTGCAGCAGCCCAAGTTGCAACCATTATAGGTATTCGCCTTTACGGTGACCTCGGTATTGCAATAGCTACAGGTGTGTTAACTTTAGTCGTGCTTATATTTGCTGAAGTAACCCCTAAAACCCTTGCTGCTCTTTATCCTGAAAAAGTTGCCTTTCCAAGCTCTATTATTTTAAAAGGGCTACTTAAAATAATGTTCCCTTTTGTGGTTGTTATTAACTGGATGACCAACGGAATATTGCGATTATTTGGTATTAGTGCCGCACAAATCGACGAACACAGCATGAGTAAAGAAGAATTAAAAACAGTACTCAATGAGTCAGGCGCACTTATTCCTGCTCGTCATCAAAGTATGCTGACTTCAATTTTAGATTTAGAACAAGTAACCGTTGAAGATATTATGATCCCACGAAACGAAATTGTGGCCATTGATATTAATGACGATTGGAAGCTAATTAGTCGCCAACTTACCCATGCACAACATACTCGTGTGTTGTTGTATCGCGATAATATAGATGATGCAGTAGGTTTTATTCACTCACGTGATGCGCTTCGTCTACTTACAAAAGAGCAATTTGATAAACCATCTTTGCTACGAGCTGTACGTGAAATTTACTTTATCCCTGAAGGAACATCACTAAATACTCAGCTATTAAAGTTTCAGCAATCTAAAGAACGCATAGGCTTAGTGGTAGATGAGTATGGCGACATCCAAGGCCTAGTGACCCTAGAAGATATTTTAGAAGAAGTTGTTGGCGATTTCACAACTACGCAAACTCGTACGCCGAGCGAAGAAGTAGAAACACAAACTGATGGCTCATGTATTGTGGATGGCGGCGCTAACGTACGCGATTTAAATAAAGAAATGGGTTGGGATTTCCCGCTCGATGGACCTAAAACTTTGAGTGGTTTAATTGTTGAATACTTGGAGAATATTCCTGATGCAAATATTAGTTTGCGTATCGCGGGATATCCTATTGAAGTACTCGAAGTTAAAGAAAATATGATAAAACAAGTGAAGATACTGCCGAATAAGCGTTCTCGCTAAATAAAAAAGGAGCCAATTGGCTCCTTTTTTATATCCATTAATAACTATCTAGCCAAATATAAGACGTTCAAACCAACCTTTATCAAGCTCTTCTTCGCAGTGTTTTAATTGCGTACCATAACGGCTCGCTCTGTGCTTAACTTTGTTCGCAACACCCATTAGCCACTTTTTCTTTTTGTACGTGCCACGCTTATACCCACCCCAACCTTCATGATAATTAAGGTATTGTGCGTAAGCATCCCATTTAGATATTTTATTTACTTTATGCGTTTTATAAACAAACCACGCCATAAAGTCGATTGCATCGTCAAAGTCGTCTCTATCAGCACCGTTGTTGCCTGTTTCACGAATATAATCAGACCATGTTGGTGTTTTAGCTTGCGAGTAACCATAGGCATCACTTGCGCGACCGGTAGGAATTATCCATAAGAAGTACTCCATAGGCGGAGCGGCATCATGCTTAAATGAGCTTTCTTGGTACATCATACTCATGAGTACATGCTTGGGAGAACCCCATTTTTCTTGTGCATCTTTTGCGTCGAAATACCAATCTGGCTTTTCTTCAAAGATTTTACATAAATCGTTAGGTTGCTTTGGAGGTGCTGTAGCACAACCGGCTAAAGTAATGGCGAGAGATAGGATAATTGCATTTTTTTTCATTTTTCTAAGATCTCACAGAACTTTTTTATAAAGTGTGGGTCTGACTCAATGAATGCAGCAGTACAGCATTAATTCATCCCTGAATATATTTACGCAGCCAACTTAGGCTGCGTTTTTTTTTGCTTAAATGTTGCTAAATACCAAGGTTATTTACCGTCAAAATACGCATCTAAAAACGCGGTAAATGACTGGGTATCTGCTTGCTCAATTGCAGCTTGTGCTTCGTTAGACTCTACAACTTGTTGTTCCAGCCAAGGCTTTAAAAACTCGCTGTAGTCAGTATCTGCGTGGCTTTGCTTATATTTACTAGCCAATGCTAGTGCAAAGTGGCCGTTGTCTAAACCAGACTCTTTTAATTGTGACACGTAACGTCCAGAGTAAGTAAGCTCTGGATTATGTATCCACGTTGCCATGCGCTTTATAGTATCTGAGTAATAGTTAACACCATAAGCATTATCCATCCATTTAGCGACATCTGTAAGCTGGGTAAATATTTCATCGCCCCACGACTGAAGGCTACGCTGTGTGTTATTAAAGTTAAGCATTAGCCCTTCTTCTCGACCTTGGTTTACTACTGTGTCGAGATTTTCAGTACTACGTGCTTGTTCTTTCCAATCCATTGGAGCTGAATCTTTTAATAAACAATATGTTAAAAACACATCTAAAAAGTGAATTTGCTCAATATCAATACCAACTTCGCTAAACGGGTTAACGTCTAATGCGCGAATTTCTACGTATTCAATGCCTGCTCGAAGCAATGCATCCGTTGGCGTTTCGCCACTTTTCGCATTGCGCTTAGGACGAATTGGCGAGTAAAATTCGTTTTCAATCTGCAGAATATTTTTATTTAACTGCTTAGGGTTTTCACTCTTGTAGTCATCAAGATCACCATAAATTTCTGATGGTGTGTTGATTGCTTTTTTAAGGCCCGCTACATATTCATCTAACGAGTTATACATTACGCGTAGTGACGACTGAGCGCTATTTGTATAACCTAAATTACCTAAACGCAGTGCTGTACCAACTTCTAAATAAAGCGTGCCTTTACCTAGTTTTTTAAATGGTAAGTCAGTTTTTCGACCTTGCAAAAATGAGTTACACAATGCTGGCGATGCACCAAACATGTAACTTATTAGCCATAGTTCGCGTTTAAAGTTACGAATAAGCGATAAGTAGCCTTCTGAAATAAAATCTTGAAGGCTTGCATTGCTTTTTTGTAAAGAATGAAGTGACTGCCAAAGCGTATCTGGGAATGAAATATTAAAGTGAACACCTGCAATTGCTTGCATCATACTACCGTAGCGATTTTTTAATCCTTCACGGTATAGTGTTTTCATTTGACCAGTATTTGAACTACCAAACTGAGCTAGCACTATATCGTCTTGGTGCTCAATAAAACACGGCATGCTAATGGGCCAAAGTAGTTCATCGCCCATTTTTTCTAGAGTGAACTTTTGAAGGTCTTTTAATTGCTTAAGCGTTTGCGTTGACGATTCACTAACTGGAGTAATAAATTCAAGTAAAGACTCAGAAAAATCAGTTGTGATATGGCCGTTAGTTAACGCACTGCCCACACCTTTTGGGTGACCTTGAGGTGATATTGCACCATTATCTTGTATTCTTAGCGACTCTCGCTCTATGCCACGTTTAATGCCTTTAACTGCATGTTGGTGCTCATTTACTGATAACGCTTCAAGTGCGTTAGCTAAATCATGTGTTGTCAAAAAATCTTTCCTCGGGCCACGTGGCTTAATCATAAGGTTATGGGGGCTAATTACTTAGACTCAAGATTAATACCAATTTTATTGAAAATATGATCATTCTATCGCATTAAATAGCGCACTCACTGCGTTAAAAATTATTCATATAGAACAACTATATGTCATAATTTTCGCCTTGTTATTGTGCTATTTTCTTAGCGCTATAATTGATCACTTATTTAATGCAACTGGTATAAATTGCTAGAACAATATAATTTTTCTAAGTTAATAATTATTTACCCACTCTATACATGCGCTCAATATGACCAACATCATTATATTAAGTCGTAATATTGCCATTGCTCTGGGCATTATACAAATGCTTTAAATGCGTATTTAAGTATAAATTAAATACGCAAAATATAAGCCTAAAATAATAGACCGGAACTTATTTAAAATGAGTTCAATTCAGCTACTCGATATTTAAATTTGATCTAGATCAATAAAAACAATTATTTGCCTTATGAGCATAAAAGGAAAGACGCTATTTTTTGCTTTGTAGTGTGTAACCAATATAATGACAGCAACAATAAAGGATGATAATAAACATAATGCACAATGATAAAAGCTTAAAAAATGAAGAAGTATACTTTGATGAGTCACAAGAGCTTGTTTCTACTACCGACCTCAAGGGTGTAATAACATACGTCAATCAAGAGTTTTGCTCTGTAGCAGGTTATAGCGTACAAGAGCTTATCGGTCAGCATCATAATATTGTTCGTCACCCTGATATGCCAAAAGCGGCCTTTAAAGAAATGTGGGCAACATTAAAACAAGAGCACTCGTGGCGCGGCATGGTTAAAAACCGCTGTAAAGATGGCCGTTATTATTGGGTAGATGCCTTTGTAACCCCTATTTTTGAGCATAACCGACTTGTTGGTTATCAATCAGTAAGAACCAAAGCGAGCTCACAGCTTAAACAACGCGCACAAAACCTTTACGACAAAATAAATACCAATAAGTCATTATTTAATCTGCGGGAGCACACTGGGATAAGACAAAGTATTACTTTTGTATGCCTATTACTTTGGCTAATTTTTACCGCTGTTGCGGGCTCAATCACTATAGCTGCAATTAGCCTATTGATGTGCGCCTTAGTTATTGCGCTAAATTATGATGAACTCATTGTTACTCCTAAAATATTACGCGATCAAAAAGCAAAAGCCGATTCGGTTTCTCGTTATATTTACAGCGGCCACACTCCTCACAGTGTAAGCGACTATAGAAGGCAAATGCTAAGCGCAAAATTGCGTACAGTTCTTGGCCGTATGAAAGATTCCACACTAAGCTTTAATAGCATCGCGACTGATCTAGACAAACAATCAACCCTTACTGAAAAAGGTATTGCTTCGCAAGGTGAACGTTTAGAACAAATTGCATCTGCGATGACCCAAATGAGCTCTACCATTGGTGAAATATCAGTAAATACCGCTCAAACAGCAGATAAAGTAAATAACACCCATCAGAGTTGCTCTGAAATAAAAGACCACATTGCCGATAATAGTAAAATGGTATCTGATTTAGCTTTTCAAGTAGAAGAGGCTGCGACCACAGCCACCAGCTTAGCCTCTGAAGCTGATAAAATTGGTAAGGTAATGAGTGAAATAGAAGGAATTGCCGATCAGACTAATTTACTTGCCCTTAATGCGGCGATTGAAGCCGCTAGAGCAGGAGAACATGGCCGAGGCTTTGCTGTAGTCGCCGATGAAGTAAGAACTCTCTCGTCACGTACTCAAAATGCCACAACACAAATCCATAGCTCTATCAAAGAAATACAAGATACTTTATTTAGCTGGTCTAAAGTAATGCAACGCACTAAAACACAAGCCGATAACTGTGTTCTGACAACTGATAAAACCCAAGTTGAACTTGAGGGGATTTTTATCCAAATCAGTGAAATATCTCATTTGGCAATACAAACATCATCGGCTGCAGAAGAGCAACAAATGGTTAGCAACGACATTAGTAATAATGTTTCGCAAATTAAAGACTTTGGCGATAACAACTTAAGCTTGAGCTTTAATGTGGCAAAAGGAGCCGCTGAACTTGTTGAAGGTTCACGTAGAGTGAACGATTTATTACTAACCTTTAAAGTTTAAAAGTTTAAAAAACATAAAAAAGCCGCTATTTTAGCGGCTTTTTAGTTTAATTATTTACAATTAGCGTTTGGAAAATACAAGTCCGTCGTCATTTGCATCAATGACAATCACGCAACCTGGTAAGTAGTCTCCATTAAGTAATTTTTGTGCCAGCGGGTTTTCAATCGTTTGTTGAATAGCACGCTTAAGCGGACGCGCACCGTAGACAGGATCAAACCCACTTTCTGCAATTCGCTCAAGAGCAGCATCACTTATTTCAAGCAAATACCCCATTTCTGTTAAGCGCTCACGTAATTTCATTAACTGAATATCAGCTATTTCTTTTATATGCTCGTTAGCTAATGGGTGGAACACGACAGTCTCGTCGATACGGTTAATAAATTCAGGCCTAAACTCATTAATTAATACTTCCATTACTTTAGCTTTAAGGGTCGTATAGTCATTATTACCCGCTTGCTCTTGGATAATATCTGAGCCTAAATTTGAGGTCATGATAATAACGGTATTTTTAAAATCAACAGTTCTACCCTGCCCATCAGTTAATCGGCCGTCATCTAATACTTGCAGTAAAATATTAAACACATCCGGATGTGCTTTTTCTACTTCATCAAGCAATATAACAGAGTAAGGTTTACGACGTACTGCCTCGGTTAAATAACCGCCCTCTTCGTAACCCACGTAACCTGGAGGAGCCCCTACTAGACGTGCAACTGAATGTTTTTCCATAAACTCAGACATGTCGATACGCACCATGGCATCTTCGGTATCAAACATAAAACCAGCCAGTGCTTTTGTCAGCTCTGTTTTACCCACACCTGTTGGGCCTAAAAATAAGAAAGAACCAATAGGGCGATTAGGGTCTGCAAGCCCGGCACGTGAGCGTCGTATTGCGTTAGAAACAGCAACAACCGCTTCATCTTGCCCTATTACTTTACTGTGTAACTTATCTTCCATTTGCAGCAGCTTTTCACGCTCACCTTGTAGCATTCTTGCAACAGGAATTCCTGTCCAGCGAGACAGTATTTCAGCAATTTCATCCTCACCTACTTGGTTTTTAAGCAGAGTCATTTCTTGCATTTCGGCTTGTGAGGCTAAATCAAGTTTTCGTTCAAGTTCTGGAATTCGCCCATATTGCAGCTCTGACATACGCTGTAAATCACTTGCTCTTCGCGCTACATCTAAATCTAATCTTGCTTGTTCAAGCTCGGCTTTAATTACTTGCGTGCCTTGAAGTGATGCTTTTTCAGCATTCCATATCTCGTCTAGCTCACGATATTGCCCATCAAGGTCGGTGATCAACTCTTGCATTTCAGCTCGGCGTTTTTGACTTGCTTCGTCTTTTTCTTTCGCTAGCGCATTATCTTCTAACTTTAGCTGGATGATACGGCGTTCAAGCTTGTCTAACGATTCTGGTTTGGAATCAATTTGTAATCGAATTGAAGAACCCGCTTCATCTATTAAATCAATCGCTTTATCGGGTAACTGACGGTCACTAATGTAACGATGAGATAACTGCGCCGCAGCAACAATCGCGGGATCAGTAATTTCTACTGAATGATGTAACTCATATCGCTCTTTTAAGCCACGTAATATTGCAATGGTATCTTCAACAGATGGCTCTTCAATAAGTATCTTTTGGAATCGACGCTCAAGGGCTGCGTCTTTTTCTATATATTTACGGTATTCATCAAGCGTGGTTGCGCCAACACAGTGTAATTCACCGCGTGCTAATGCTGGCTTTAACATATTGCCTGCATCCATGGCGCCGTCACTTTTACCTGCACCTACAATAGTATGTATTTCATCAATAAATAAAATGACCTGGCCTTCTTCTTTAGCCAATTCGTTTAATACTGATTTTAAACGTTCTTCAAATTCGCCACGGTATTTAGCTCCCGCAACTAGTGCTCCCAAATCAAGCGATAAAACACGTTTGTTTTTTAATCCTTCAGGTACTTCACCATTAATAATACGCTGTGCTAACCCCTCCGCAATCGCCGTTTTACCAACACCTGGTTCACCGATTAATACAGGGTTATTTTTAGTACGGCGTTGTAGTACCTGAATCGTTCGACGAATTTCGTCATCGCGACCAATAACAGGATCAAGTTTGCCCTGCTCTGCTCGCTCCGTTAAATCGATGGTATATTTTTCAAGTGCTTGGCGTGTTTCTTCCGCATTTGGATCGTCAATCTTTTGACCACCACGAATCGCTTTGATCGCAGCTTCAATTTTAGTAGAGGTAATATTTAACGACCTAAATATATCGCCAAGCGGTCCTTTATCATCGCATGCAGCCAGTACAAATAACTCACTTGAAATGTATTTATCTTTGCGTTTTTGCGCGTATTTGTCGCATAGGTTAATAAGTGAAGCCATATTGTTTGATAGCTGCACGTCGCCACCTACGCCCTCTACTTTAAATAGTTTTTCTATTTCTTGAGAAAGCTTGGTGTTGAGTTCGTCAGCGCTGACACCCGTTTGTGCAAATAATGCACGTACACTAGAGCCACTTTGCTTTAGCAATGAATACATTAAATGTACGGGTTCAATAAATTGATGATCGCGACCAAGGGCTAGCGATTGCGCATCAGAAAGCGCAGATTGAAATTTACTTGTAAATCTATCTAAACGCATGGTGTTACCTATTAAATAATCTAATTGCTTAATTAATGGGTATGTTTAGGTGTTTGTTCAAGGTGTAGGGGAAATATAATGATTAAAGATGTGAATTACTTGCGCCAGATCAAACTAGCCATACGTCCAGTTTGTCCATCTCGTCGATAAGAAAAAAATAAGTCACTTTGAGAGACTGTGCAGTAGTCGCCACCCGTAATATTTTTAACGCCTTGCTGGGTAAGTAAAGTACGCGCAATACCATAGATATCAGCAAGATATTTACCATTAGCTTGTGGTGTAAATGCGTGAATAAATAAAGGGGACCTTTTTTGAAATAACTCAAACACTTCAGCCCCAACCTCAAATCGAGTTGGCCCAATTGCAGGCCCTAGCCACGCATTTATATTTTCACACTTTGAGCTAAAACATTCCAAAGTATTTTTAATAATTCCCTGCTCAAGCCCTCGCCAGCCGCCATGTATAGCTGCAACTTCCTTTTCATCATCACTGACTAATAAAATAGGTAAGCAATCGGCGGTCATGATAGCCAAAGGCTGATTTAATAACTGAGTATAAAGCGCATCAGCATCGTGTAACTCATCAAAATCAAAATATTCATCAACAATAACAACATTAGAGCTATGAATTTGATTTAGCCACACGGCAGGTTTAGGTAGGAGATTTGTTAATAATGAGCGGTTTTTTGATACATGATTTTGATTATCACCAACATGGAATCCCAAATTAAAACTTTTAAATGGGATTTTTGAAACACCACCTCCACAAGTAGTACTTAATGTTCCTACTTTATGAAGGTTTTGCCATGTCGCTGACAATAAGTGCATTATCTATCGATATCAGGATTAGCTTTGGTATCTTCACGTAATGCGAGTGTCATAGCAACCATATCGTCTGGGATAGGTGCTTGCCATGTCATCATTTCACCCGTGATTGGATGCGCAATACTCAATTTTACAGCATGTAGTGCTTGGCGTCTAAAGCTACGAAGTAACTCAAATAACTCAGGTGTTGCACCTTTAGGTGGACGCGGACGGCCGCCATAAGATTGATCGCCAATTAGCGGGTGATTTAAATGTGCCATATGCACACGAATCTGGTGAGTACGACCTGTTTCTAAGCGCAGACGTAAACGGGTATGAGCACGGAATTTTTCAGCAACACGGTAATGTGTAATTGCCGGTTTACCCAGTTCATGTACGGCCATATGCGTACGCTGAGTCGGATGGCGGCCAATTGCTTTTTCAACCATACCACCTGCGGTCATAGTACCATTACACAGTGCTTCATATTCACGCGTGAAGTTTTCACGCTTTTGTAGCGCTGTTACTAAATGCGTTTGTGCTGGAATCGTTTTAGCTACAACCATTAAACCGGTCGTGTCTTTATCTAAACGATGCACAATACCCGCGCGTGGTACGTTAATTATTTCAGGGTAGTAATGTAGTAATGCGTTTAGCACTGTTCCATTAGGATTACCCGCACCAGGGTGAACCACTAGGCCCATTGGTTTATTAATTACCAAAATATCATCGTCTTCATAAACAATGTTTAATTTGATATCTTGTGCTTCGTATTCGCGTGGTGCTTCAATTGTTGTTTCAACACTTACAACTTCACCACCTAGTAGCTTTTCGCGTGGAGTGTTGAAAATTTCACCGTCTACGGTGATTTTATCATCCAATATCCACGTTTTTATACGAGAACGTGAATAATCAGGGAACAATTGTGCTAATACTTGGTCTAGACGTTTACCACCTAATTCGGTTGGAACGTCGGCTTGAAGAGAAATTTGCTCTGACATTAGTAACTTTACCCAATTTACCAGTGCAAGCTTTGCTCGACTGGGTTAGAATCGCTTTTAATAAAAGCATAATATAATACGCATAGTTTACTCGGTTTTACCGACTTGGCCTAGCCGAAGACATCGAAGGTAACAAATAAAATGATAAATAAAATAGGGAAACGTGCATTTGCCATTGTTTTTTCAGTTTCTGTACTTAGTTTAGGCGCTTGTTCGTCTGCTCCAGACCAAGAAGACATTCAACGTGTACCGAATAAATCTGCACACGCTTTATATGAAGATGCAAAAGAAACGCTAGATTCAGGTTTATATGCTCGTGCAATTGAACTTTTGAGTGCAATAGACTCTCGCTACCCGTTTGGCCCATTCTCTAAGCAAGTACAAATGGACTTAGTCTATGCACATTATCAATCAGGTAATACTGAACAAGCACTTGCAACCATTGACCGCTTTATTCGCTTAAATCCAAACCATAAAGATTTAGACTACATGTATTACATGCGTGGTTTAGTAAATATTAAAGCTGATAAAAATGCGTTCCAAGAGTACTTTGGTGTAGATAGAGCCGACCGTGATGCTAACCGTACTCGTGTTGCATTTACTGATTTATCGACATTAGTAAAACGTTTTCCTAAAAGTGATTACGCACCTGAAGCTAAGCGTCGTCTAGTGTGGCTTTTAAACCGCATGGCACGTTATGAATTAAAAGTAGCAACTTACTATTACGAACGTGAAGCTTACTTAGCTGCTGCTAATAGAGGTAAGTTTGTTGTTGAGCATTATTCACAAAGCAGTTACTTAGATCCCGCGCTTGAAATGATGGAGAAAAGTTACGACCAATTAGGTTTAACTGAGCTTAGTGAGCACGCAAAGCAAACACGAAAACTAAATAAAAGAACTAAATAAATAAAAAAGGCGCTTACTAAGCTGTCTCTTGATCACAAGTCTGACTCAAGAGATTTTGCTAAATCGTAGCCTTCCAGGATGGCTTGTAACTTAAGCCATCCTTGCCATAACACTTTCACAGATGCACGCCCTGTGCGCTTGGTATCTTTCCA